>DVHN01000025.1 GCA_018712075.1 Candidatus Fimimorpha faecalis | reverse complement strand
TTTTCTCATTTTCTTTTTTATAGGCTATGGCAGCAATACAAAGACTCCCCTTATTAGAAATTTTCTATTTCAAAGGGGAGTCTTCTAGGAAGTTATTTTTCAACTTTCATTTGGTTTTACAGTTTCTCCGTATAATATAAATGTCTTGGAAGTCCATCTACCATGATCGGTGTTAATTCTGCCTGAATTAATGGCTTAATATAATTTACAAATTCTGGTGTTACATAGTCTCCCGCTTCATTAATCCATTCTCTTGGTACCTTCTTTTCGACATTCGCAACTTTATGTACATCATAAATATCGGTAACACAAATATATGGATCATCGGATACACGCTTCAAAATAATCATTTTTCCAGTTTCTCCTTCAAAAGCAGCTTTTACTGCTGCTCCACCTACTTGGAATGCTTCTGTGATATCTACACGAGAAACGATATGAGAAGCGCAGCGCTGCAAGGAGTTAAATTCGATTGCTCTTGTCTTACATCCAACTACCTCTCTGGAAATCTTTTGTGCCAAATAACGTGCCGTTCCCGTCAATTGTTTATGGCCAAATGCATCCACATAATCAATATTATCGGTCAATTCACAAACATAACGTCCATCCGCTACTTTCACACCTTCTGAAATCGCCACAACAACAGATTTTTTTCTCTTATGCAGCTCTTCGACTTTATGCATAAATGAATCCACATCAAACACAATTTCTGGTAAGAAAATCATATCTGGACCTTCGCAGTCTTCGCACTTTGCCAATGCAGCTGCACCTGTTAACCATCCAGCATTTCTACCCATGATTTCCAACAATGTAACACTTTGTTGGTCATAAACTAAACCATCCCGAATCACTTCTTTTGTAATAGAGCCAATATATTTGGCAGCACTTCCATAACCAGGTGTATGATCCGTTGCAGCTAAGTCATTATCGATTGTTTTTGGAACTCCCATAAAACGAATCTTACTTCCATTTAAAATAGAATAATCGGATAATTTCTTAATCGTATCCATAGAATCGTTTCCACCGATATAAAAGAAGTACTCAATTTCCAGCTTATTCAGAATTGCAAAAATCTTCTCATAGATTTCCTGATCTTCATGGATTTCTGGCAACTTATAACGGCAAGATCCCAAATAAGAAGATGGTGTGCGTTTTAATAATTCAATATCCAAATCACTTTTGATATGATCGTCCAAATCTACAAACCGTTCTTCTAAAAGCCCTTGAATTCCATGCAGCATTCCATAAACTTTTTTCGCTCCTCTGTCCTTTGCAGTCTTGTAAACCCCTACTAGACTGGAATTGATAACTGCTGTTGGTCCTCCTGACTGACCTACAATTACATTACCTCTAACTTCACCCATAATAATACCTCCATTCGCTGTCTCTGACAGCAATATCTTATTAAGCAAATGAGATTCAGTAAAAATTACAACTTTACCTGCTTCCCCAAGCAGTATTTCCCATTAAATTGTATAGTGTAAGTGGTTTCATTTGCTTTCTTATTAAGAATAATACATATAGATGAAAAAATCAAGTATCGATATTTTATTAACATTCTTTTTTGTTTACCATTATTTAAAAATAGATAATTTTTCCCTTACTTCTAAAAACATACTACTATTATTTCTTATTTTTTAATAGCCATGCACTTACAAATGCCACGAATGGAACCGTTAAAATTACTCCCATGCTTGCAGAAATTCCTTGTATAATTTCAATTCCAATATCATACATATTCATCAGCTGTAAATGAGAATAATTATAGCTATATACAAACACCAATGTATTAATTGATCCTCCTGTAAATGCCAATACTAGTGTATTGGACATCGTTCCCATTACATCACGTCCTACATGAATGCCTGACCAAAACAATTCTTTTCTAGTCAGAGCTGGATTTTTATCATGTATTTCCTGTATTGTAGAAGCAATTGACATTGCTACATCCATAACTGCCCCTAATGCAGCAATCAAAATTCCTGCAAACAACAATTCTCCGATTTTAATTCCTGTCTTTTCTTGTATATATACTAAACTATCAATATCGGATACATTGTATCCCGATATTTGTGTCAATTTTCCACAGATAAATGCAAATATTCCTGCAATCCCTACGCCTGCAATCGTACCTACAATTGCAGAAATCGTCTTTCTTGAGGCTCCTCCGATTAAATACATTGTTACAATTGTGGTAATTGCTACTACTAAAATTGCCGCCCAACACGGTGATACCCCACGGTAAATCATAGGCAAAAAGAGATAAATAATACAAATAAATGTAAATACCAATCCACAGACCGCTGCAAATCCTTTTTTTCCTCCCAATAACCATACTGTAAGTAAAAATACAATCACAATCCCATACAGTAAAAAGGTTCGGTCATAACTATATACTGACGCAGCGATCGTATCATTCGCCGTACTAACTAAGGCAATTACTTTCATTCCTGGTTTACACACAGCCCCAAATAAATAACTTGACGAACTATTTGCTTCTATAATCGTACCTTTTTTCTCACCTGTCAAAAGTTTCAGTTTTACAATCTGTTCTCCTGTTCTCGTTCCACTTTCTTGCAGATTATCCTTTACGATCTCAGTCACAACTGCTTTTTCAAAACTCCGATTATCCGTTGTCAATAATGTAGCTTTTTCTATTTGGTTGTATTGATAGAGAAACAAAAAGAAGATGATGCACCCAATTAGGATGCATCCTCTCCTTAGAATCTCTTTACGACTAACTCGTTTGTGGTTCATAAATCGATTCCTCTTCCTATTATTTCTTTTCTAATCGTATATCCATTGCTTCCAATCGCAAGCACTTTCCTACCGTTCCTGCAACTTCTCCATTTGAACTCCACTTTGTCCATCCTTCATTTTGTACATGCACACGGTAAGAAATATTATACTGTTCTGCAATCTCCCCTGTCAGATTCATCCGAACTGCTTCCAAACGAAGATTTGCACCAGTTGTTCCTGCAATTTCTCCATTTTTCTTTACTGACTGCCAGCCCTGATTCTGTACATGGGCATAATATTCTATATCACCTGTAAACATAGAATCTAACATTATATGAAACGCTTCTAAACGAAGACTCTGCCCCGTTGTCCCTACGATTCCGCTCTGGCTCCAATCCATCCATCCAATGTTTTGCACATGGGCACGATAAGAGATCGTCGGAGTTTTTAAATATGGATTGGCTGTTTCCCCAGGAGCTTGTTCTCCTTTTTTTACAAGCTGTACTTGCAAACCTGTAATCCGCTTGGAAAATCCAACGCTTCCAGAAGTGGCACCATTGGATGCCCAATCCAACCATCCTATTCCTTCTACATAGCTGCGATAATAAACATCATATTGCTCTGCTGCCGTTCCAGTCAGCTGAATCTGCATTGCTTCCACACGAAGGTTCTTTCCTGTCGTTCCACTAACTGCATCGGAACTCACAAACTCTTGCCATCCTTCATTCTGTACATGCGTGCGGTATTGAATTGTTCCATCTACATCCAAACCTTCTAAGTTCATTTTTACTGCTTCAATACGAAGGTTTTCTTCGGTTGCTCCACTTGTCTCACCATTTTGTACAAATTCCTGCCATCCTTTATTTTGTACATGTGTACTATAGGAAACCGTTGGCGTTTGCTGTTCTTCTGCTGTTTTTAAAATCGTGAAACTATCATCAATTTTTTCATTGTTATCGGTACGATACGTTGTAATTGTAAAACTTTCATCGGTTATATCTACAATCGAATAGGTTGGTACATCTTCCTGCCATCTCGCTGCGATATAACTTTGCATTCTTGGAACTAAATCATAATACTTACTTCCAGAAGAAGAGTTCGCAGTCATATATAAAATTCCTTCTGGATTTACAACTGCCTGACCATCGGTATTCACCTGTTCAATGGCATCCTCATCCATAACGGCTTTCAAATAATCTAAATAAGCTCTCTCGTCTGGATCGGTCGTATCATCTTTAATATTGGCAACTGCAATATAACGACCTTCTGGATTTTCTCCTGCATCCATATCCTTATCCAGTTGTTCCTCAAACTGTTCGTCCGTATATTCTACGGTCTTTTTTCCACCTTGTAAAATCTCAGAACGAGAATAAATATGGTCATGACCTGTCAATACAACATCAATATCATATTGTTCAAAATATGGCACCAATGTATAACGCAAATTTGTAATTTCTGGCTCATTGGAATGTTCTCCAGAACCATAAATATCCTGATGCAATGTTACAATTCTCCATGTTTTATCTGGATTTGCAGCAACCGTTTCTTCTATAAACTTCTTATGCTCTGCTGCATTTGTATCCTGTGTATTCAACATGATAAACAAAGCATCCCCATATGTATAATAATAATCTCCTCCTGCAATTCCATTCGATCCTAATTCACTTTCATTCGGAACATTAAAATGATACGTATAATTTGGGTTGTCTGCATCATGATTTCCAACTGTAGTAGCAACTGGCAAAGAGGTTAAAGCATCTGGCAGCAAATATCCCGTGTATTCAATCTCACTATTTGCGCCATCTCCATTTGGAGCTTTTTTCTTCGTCGTCTGAATCTGATCTCCTGCTGAAACAACAAAGCTTGCATTCGGAGACTTCGCCAGAGCCTGATTTAATGTATGATTCCAGTTAAAAGAATCATTCCGAACTGCATCGGACTGAGCCTGATAAAACTCTGCTGTATCCGTTCCCTTCAATTCATTGGACGAACCAATCTGTGGGTCTCCAATAAAAATAAAACTAAATGCATCCTGACTATCTCTTACAGTAAACGACTCCACCTCTCTTTGATCCACCTGATAATAATAAGTTCCAGGTACCAGATCCTTTACTGTAGTTTGACAGACATAATAATTGGTTTCTACTCCATCTTCTACCTTTACAGGACCAGCCTGCCCCTGAATCGGTATTTGCTGTAATGGCTGACTCATGTCTTCATTCTGGCTAACTGTTAAAACCGCATTTGGAGATTCCGAATACCAGCTAAAATTCATCTCTGTCTCATTCGTTCCAGGGCTTAAAGAAACAATTGTCCAATCTCCCTTTTTTTCCTCCCATTGCTCCATCCATGCTTCCCATGCGCCATTCGCTGCCGCAGGTGTAGAAGAAGCATCCGTCTTTCCATCTGGAGGTGCTGCTGCAAAAACAGGAACTGCTGTCATTGTAGCAATCGTAGCTGTTAATAATGCAATGATTACTCTTTTCTTTCTTCTCATAATCGTTCCTCTCAATCCTTCCTTTCACTAGAAAACTTGAATCGCAAACCCATTATAGGAAAAATATGGAGGAGAAACCACCAGAGAAGTTTAAATTGTTTGTAAAATATAAGTAAAGAAAAGTGTTTTTTGATTTTGTTAAATTAACTCAATTCATTCAATTTGTAAGATACTATAAAAAACATCCCCAAAGGATTCCATTTCATCTCTGATTCCTGTAGGGATGTTCTTAACAGATGCTAGGCAAGAACAATATTATTTTCCAACATTGCTCCATCTAAAAAGCCTTACCATTTATGCATTAAGATTTAAGGCTAATACAATTGCTTCTTGCAATAATTTTGAATAATTAATGCCCGCTTTTTCAGCTTCTACATTAAGCCAATACGGAATTGTACAATTCTTTTTCACTGCTTTATTATCTACTTTTTTTCTGTATTCATCAAAGTCAACATCAACAAACGTAATAATATCTCTTGGATTATCAACTTCCACTTTTTCACTTGGATCTGGAAGTTCTTTTCCATCATCCTGCATATCAATTCCCATTAATCCTATGGCATCTCTTGCCATATAAATCGCATCAGCAATATCTTTTCCCTGTGTTTCAATTCCAAAATCAGGAATGGATACAAAGTATCCATCCGCTTCCTTTGAAAGAACAATTGGAAATGCTTTTACTCCTTTCATCATGTCTAACCTCCTTAATGAATATTTTAATTTACCATAAAAATGAAACGCTTTTTAAAGAGAAGGGGTTTACAGCCCCAATCTCTTAATAATTGAACGTGCTAAGCGCTCATTTATATCTGGATGTCTTGGGATAGGTTCCGATTGTTTTCCGTTCGTATAGATATCATATTCTGCACCATGTCTCTTTAAATACCATCCCTTATCTTCTAAGCGCTTAATAAGTTCTCTGCGTTTCATTCATTCGTCGAGTAGACTTTGTCTCGACTTTTCACTTCCTTTCAT
>DVHN01000003.1 GCA_018712075.1 Candidatus Fimimorpha faecalis | reverse complement strand
CGTAAATTTCTTTTCCTGCACGATATTCAGTTGTCAAGTTTCGATTAGAATCTCATTTATTGAGATTCCGAGAAGTTATTAAATATTTAATTTTTTCTCTTGAATATATTCCTGCCAGGTATTTGCCAAATATAGTAACGCACGAATCACAATATTTCTGCTCCATGTAGATTGTGCTTCCACAAGCAATAATAATCTCTGCTTTACAATAAAACCTAAATCATTGTACATCTGATCGAGTAAAATATTTTTAATCGTTACACTGCTAATCTGATCTTCGGTTACTTCCCTATCTTCTGGATGCAGTACCTGATATAACTGAAGTAAATAAGTCGGATTCTCAAACAAGTCCCGAAATACACTATCCTTTGCCGTTTTCTTTGCTTTAATCTGATTTGAAGAAAACTCTTTAGCTTCCATCTCTGCAACAAGATTTTCCTGCGTTTCTGTTTTCCTATGGTTTTCGTCGTTCATCACTGATAACCCCCATTCTTTTTATAAATCATACACCCACTCTCTTATTTTTTATTTTATCATTCCCAGGCTTTTCTCGCAAGTAACTGTCAAATTTATTTATAAAAATTTCATCTCATACAAAACAATTTAAAAATCTCCGAAAATACTTCTTAATTTATCGGTTTTATCTCCGATATTTTCTGTTAAATTTATTTTAATAAAATTATCAGATATCATTATATCTGTTCCATCCATATGATGGAGCTATCATCATACAGTTTGGATCGATACACTTCCATAAAGTTTGGAACCTGCTGCTTTATTTTTCCTTTTAATAGTCGCTCTGCCTGTTTTGTAAAACAATGCCTGCGTCGATTATATAAAATCGAAGTTAGTCCATCGGACATTAGAAAAAATCGAACGGTTTGATCCAATCTTCGTTTTCCTGTTCTGGCATAATATGATACTTCTTTTGTTGTAGTAAGTGCCGTATGCCATTCGTCTCTGCCATTCCATGGATGTGATAATATTTTTACTTCGTCTTTTTCTTGACATCCGATTAGTCCATCTCCCAAGTGATAGAATAATACTCTTGTATCTTTTACTGCCAAAAGGAGCAATGTAGATGCCAGTTCTTCTACCTGGCATCCCATCTTCTCTGCATAGTTATGCAAGCGATAAATTACTTCGCTGCAAATATAATGACCAATCTTTTTCTCTGTTTCCTTCCAAAGCTGTTCAAAATGATCGGACACGCAATAGCAAGCCTGCCGAACTGCCAATTCTGCTCCAACATCCGATAACTTCCTGCTGCCTGCTCCATCTGCAAGCGCAATGCAGCTAACGCCCTGTGTTTTCATCTCATAAACGCTATCTTGACAAATTAAATTCCGTTCCTCGTGTACCCTTCCTTTCTTTATGCAATTTCCTACAGTCCAATTCATTTCTATTTACCTCTCCATTCCATATTTTTATTTACTTATTGTTTTTATTCCTATCATACCGCTTCCTGCTATACAGACATAAAAGTTTCGATTGATTCAAGTAGTATTTTTTCCTCATGATACAACCATTATATACTGATTTGTGTTCCTAGAAAGAAGAAGATAATAATTACGAGGAAGAAAATAATTCCAATTGCTACAAAAACTTTCCAGAACGTTTTGATTATATAATAGATAACCATTCCTATCGCTAAAACTGTCAATACAATTAATGTTAAAAATCCCAATACATGAATGACTGGGTGCATGAAAATCCAAACCGTTTCCCACATAAATCTTCCTCCATTCTGTGACAAATCACTGTATTTTTAAGTATTGTTTCTATCTGGAACATTCTTCTTTTCCAGTTCTGTCTCTATTTTTGTACCGTAAATGCAATATTCACAAGTCACACTCCGTTTCCAACAATCGTTTTTTTTGCCATTCCTATCTTCTCCCATAAAACAAGACATTGTAGGTTTTAAAAGAGTCCTTTCATATTCACATTTAATTTTCATACAATCAACCCTCTCTTTCTTGAATTTCAGAAATATTTAGCAGATAGCTCTTTTCTTTTATGTCCTTACAATACATAGGTTCGATAGAAATTTCTATCATAAGAAATTGGCTGCCTGTCAAATATAATTCATTTAATGATACTGTACCATAAAATAAAAAAAGCTATATTTTACATCTTTATTGCTACTTTAATACTTTAATTTAAAATAGTATTTTCCACAAAAAAATACCCTGAATTAACATTTACTGTTCATTCAAGGCGTTTTTTCTTTATTCTACAGATAGCGTTGTCCCTCCATACTGCATTTCCACATCTAAAATTTGTCTGTGAGGAACATGTTTTCTCTCTTCAATTAAATCCAATAATGTGTTGACGCAGAGTTCTGCGAGTAATGGCACATCTTGTTTTACTGCCGTTACGACTGGGTAAGTCATTTGCGTAATATCCATTGCATCAAATCCAATAATTTTTAATTGCTCTGGAATTGAAATGCCACGCTGTAATGCCCAGTTCATACAGACAATGGCTCCCATATCTCCGCTGAATACTCCATCAATATCGGGATGTTGTTCCATATAATTTGAGATTTGCTCATAGTATGCATTCCATTCAAACACATTCCAATCCATAATAAAATTCAACAATTCAATTTTACTGCTCTCTACGATTTGCTGAAATGCCGTATGCCGATCATTGGAAGCTACATTGGGGGATACCCCTGAAATTTGAAGTATTTTTTTACAGCCATTTTTAATCAAAAGCTCGGCTGCCATACGTCCTCCCTTGGCATGATCGCTTCCTATTAATGGGATTTGAGAACCAAAATCTCGATCCAATGATACAATGGGCTTCTTTTGTTTTAAGTATTCTTCTCCATCCAGTGAATGTGCCGCAGTAATAATTCCATCCACCATATTTCGTTCCAACATATCTAAGTATTCTTTTTCTCTGTCACTAATTCCAATGGAATTGCAGATCATTGTTTTATAACCTTGTTTATATAATTCCATTTCTACATATTTTGCAAAGCAAGAAAAAAAGGAATGATGCAAGTCTGGTACAATGAGCCCTATAATTCCAGTTCGATTTCGAAATAAATTTCTCGCCAATTCGTTTGGAGTATAACCCAGTTTACTTGCCGCATCTTCAATTTTTTTCTTCGTTTCAGGTGATACATGCCCCGTTCCATTTAACGCACGGGAAACGGTTCCCACACCAACACCTGCCTGCTTTGCAACATCTCTAATCGTTGCCATATTTTTTTCTCCTACTAAAAAATCCTTTTCTTCATTTTTATTCTATCACAGATTCTAAAAATAGAGCAACGTTTTTATAGAAAAAAAGCTATATACCAAGCATATTCGGCGTTTTCACCGTTTCTTAGCATATAGCTTTCTTTATTATTTTATAACTATTATTTTTTTACTAATCGGATTTGTAATGCTTCCAAACGCAAGCTCTTTCCTGTTGTTCCTGCCAGTGTTCCATTGGATACCCAATCCATCCAACCCACATTCTGAGAATGAGCACGGTATTGAACATCGTACTTATCAGCAATCTCTCCAGAAAGACGAATCTTCATTGCTTCGATACGAAGACTCTTTCCTGTCGTTCCTGCGATTTCTCCATCCGATACCCAGTCTTGCCATCCAATATTCTGTACATGCGCAGAATACTCTACTTTTCCAGCAATATTGCTGTTTAACTTAATCTTAAATGCTTCCAGACGAAGGGAACTTCCTGTTGTTCCAATCGTTCCACTTGTGCTCCAACTCTGCCATCCTTTGTTTTGTACATGGGCGGAATAGCTAATGGTTGGTGCTGTTTCCTTTTCTGGAATATTGATTTCTCCACCGTAAACCGTTACTGTTCCATCCTTATCTGTCAAATATACATGTGTAAAATATTTTCCAGTATCTCCGTTGTGGTCACTTGTTTTAACTTGATAAGTTACGGTATCTCCGCTGATTTTTCCGTCATACCAGATAATATCATCTTGTCCATTTTTCTCACTCCATGTTGGGAATTGTATTTTCTGTGCGGAAGAAGAATTCTTTAACTGAACGTTAATCGTATAACCATCACTTGTAATATCGGAGAAATTTACTGTCTGAATCATTGCTGGATTGGATTTTGCAGGGACATTAATTTCCTGACCATATAATCCAATCTGATCTGCTCCATTGTATATATAAACATGCGTAAAATATTTTCCTGTTTCATTGTTATGATCTTTTGTCTTAATATCATACACAACAGTATCAGAAGTTACATTCTTACTATACCAAATGATATCATCTTGGCCATTCTTTTCCGTCCATGTCGGGAATTTGATCTCTGTAGCAGCATTGGCATTCGCCAATTTTACAGTAACACGGTAACCATCCGAAGTTACATTGGAAATCTGAACATCTTTTATAGGCAGATCATTTGGATTTCCAGAACCATCAATATCTGGTGCCTGTAATTTACCACAGCGGCTACATTTGTTCACTTGTTCTCCATCGATTTCTGTCAATACAAAATTATGATCAGCTGCTGTTACATCAACGGTATAATCTCTTGTTGTTCCGTTTTGTGCCTGTGTTTGAATCGAAATAGTCGTTGTCTTTCCACTGGAAAGTGCGGTTGTTTTATTATAAGAAGTAGCCGTTGTAGAAGCAACAGTCTGTGCGTTTACAGTTGCTGTTTCCGTATCACATGGCACATCAATGCTATAATATGTACTACTTAAATCTTCTGCATCAAAATTAATTAATTCCGTTCCATTGACCGTAATGGATTTTAAACGATCGTTTGGATTCCCTGTTCCTGTTGGCTTTTGTGTTGGAGAAGCTGGCATATTTTCATATACTGGAATTTTAAATGTAAAAGAAGAATTTACAATTCCCATATTCACATATGCTTTTCGTATGCTTTGACTCTCCGACTCTGCTGCACAAAGGTTTTGCATATATTGGTGCCAGAACATTCCATTATATTGTGGATCTACATCAAATTTTTGAAGATATAAGGTATCTTGACCTTTGGATATGTAATTTTCTGCAACCTTTCGAGAACCTCCCAATAATGCTGCATAACGAGTATTCCATCCACTTCTTTTCGCTTCTTCCAGACCATTACGGATAATCTCGTCCATTGTCACACCAGATGCTTCAATATTAAAGTAATTATAATATCCTTCGTATCCAGCTACTGTTCCTGAAATTAATGGAGAATTTCCAAGTCCCTGTTCTTGACGTACACGGCTTGCTAAATGATAAGGACTTACATTTACCTCTTTTGCAATCTGCATAAATGCCTGTGCATAGGTCATTCCATTTTCCAAGAGGTTTGTTTCCATAAAGATTCCTTTTGTAATTGCCTGAACTCCACTCTCTGTCTGAGTTTCTGGATCAAATGTCAATTTCTCAAATTGAAAAATATTTTCTTCATTTAGGAAGTTTCTTGGGTCCATATAAGCTTCCACAATCTGTCGATTTGCTTGTACCCAGTCTGGTGCGCTTCCGATTTCCCAGCTGTTTGTTTTATAATTGAAACTATTCAGATCCAACCACGACGATGGATAATAACCCGATTCTACTAAGTTTGTCCTTGGATACATCTCCTCGTCAATGACATAGGACCAATCCAATCCTGTATGCATCGCTTCAAATTTCCAGTTCGGATGAGCTGCCTGTAATGCATCCAGATAACTCCAATAACTTTCTGGAAAAATATCGTGAATCTCTCCTTGTACAACACGACCAACTGCACTTCTTGGCATAACGCTCTCCGTTCTAGCCCAACGACCTTTTTCCACTTCCTCTGCTAAAACAGTCTGGCTTATTCCACTTATTCCAGCTGTTACTAGCATAACGGCTGCTAAAATTCCAGCCATCGCCCTCTTTCTCAACTTATTTCCTCCTTTATCCCAAAAATATGGTGTAAACAAAAATTTATATCTTACAAATTTATTAAGATTTTGTTACAGTTCCCATTATAGCGACTCCCCTCCACTTTTTCAAGTAAAAAACCACATTTTTTTTATTATAATATTTCCTTTTCCCTCTTAGTTTTCCAATGATTCCAATATTCTCCTACAAACATGAACTATAATTTTCCTCTATTCTACAAAAATGCCTATTTTAAACATTCTAATATTGGAAGTTTAAAATAGGCATTTCGTTTTTTCTTTTTTATTTTCACTTTTTTAATGTTTGTACCAAAGTTCCCATATATTCTTGGTAGGATTTCTGATATCGTTCATATGGCTCGTTTTCCATCACAATCAAAAGATTTCTAAGCAACAACTTGGTCAATTTTTTCCAAATATTCATAGTGAGTCCCCCTAACTTCTTTTTTCAATCAATCAGAGCTGATCAATCGTACGAATTAGCTTCGCAGCATAATCTTGATACAATTCTTTATATCCTCCAATTGGTTCATGCTCAATCCAAATAGAAAGATTTTCTAGTATATAAGAAATAATTTTTTTAGATACTTTCATAATAACATTCCTTTCTAATACAAAATTTTTTATATCTTCTTGTTATTATAATAATATTATTTTTCTTCCACAAAATCTAACAGGATTATCGCTATTTATTATCAAAATCATATTTTCACCCATACTATTTCTTCACTTTCACCGCTATAGCAAGCACTACTGATGCTGAGTTATTGTTCTGTTTTGACAAAAGCAAGACTTATCTAATATAAAATCTGCCATGATAAGAAAAAATAATTTCTCATCATGGCAGACTCTGCTATTTTTGCTATAATAAAATAATTTTCTACGCTTGGGTCATTTGCTGAATTTCCTTCCACGATTCTTCGTCAAATTCTCGATCTTTATAATAAAACTTTCGATCTTCCTCTGTAATTTTTCGGATTACTTTACATGGATTTCCTGCTGCTACAACCCAATCTGGTATATCTTTTGTGACCACACTTCCGGCACCAATTACTGTATTACTTCCAATGTGAACACCTGGGACGATTACTGTATTGCCTCCAATCCAGACATTATCTCCAATGGTTACTTCAATTCCATATTCATACATCGTATTTCTAGATTCTGGATGAATCGGATGCCCTGCGGTATAAATGGATACATTTGGAGCAAATTGGCAATTATCTCCAATCTTCACCTTTGCGACATCAATAATGGTACAATTATAGTTGGCAAAGAAGTTCTTACCAACTTCAATATGGAATCCATAATCACAGTAAAATGGGGGATTAATAAATGCTCCCTCAGACTTTCCTAATAATTCTTTTACAATTTTATTAATCGCATCAAAATCAGAGCGATCCACCGTATTCAGCCTTTGTAAAATCTTTCTGCATACTTTCTGTTGTTCAAAAATTGAATCGTCCGAAATATATGGTAATTGTGCATCTCTGCGTTCTATATGATTCATTTTTTCCTCCTTAAACTGATTGTATTTTTTATAAAAACTTATCCTTCATGAAATGGTTAAGTTTTTGACCCATTTATATTGCTTATAGTGACGATAAACGGCTGGAAGCTTTACAAATTCATCCAGATTTAGCAAGAAATATACAACTAAAACTGGCAGTTTCCATACAAATGCACTTAGCATTCCAATCGGTACAATAATAATCCACATTGTTACGATATCACATAAAAATCCAAATCGTGTATCCCCTCCTGAGCAAAAGATTCCTGCTACAACAGTGGAGTTGATTGATTTTCCAATCATGTAATATGCACAGATATAAAGCATTGTATGTAAATACTGGTGTGCCTGATCACTGAGATTATCTGCAAAGTTTAAGATGAATGGACTGCATAGTAAAAGGAAAATTCCTGATATAACACCTGCGATCCATGCAATTGTACAGAGCTTTCTCCCATAATTTCTTGCCTGCTCCAAATTTCCAATTCCTAATTCATTTCCAACAATAATGCCGCTTCCTGTCCCAATACCAAGACAGACACATGCAATAATATTTTTTACAATGTTGGCAATCGAATTGGCAGCAACCGCATCATCACCTAAATGTCCCATAATTACAGAAAACATTGTAAAACCACATCCCCATACGAGTTCATTGGCTAATACAGGCGTTGTATAACGATAAAAGTCTTTCTTTAATTCTAGACTGTTTGAGATAAAAAATTCTCTCCGTACTCGAATGACATCTTTTTTCGCATTTTCAATGAAAACAAGAATTAGTTCCACTGCTCGGGAAATAACAGTCGCAATCGCCGCTCCTGCAATTTCTAATTTAGGAAATCCAAATAGTCCAAAAATTAAGACAGCATTTAGTATAATATTCAAAATTACAGCGATAGAACCATACACGGTACTTTTCAACGTTCTTCCACTATTTTTCATAATACAAAGATAAATCTGAGAAACTCCCATAAATAAGTAGGACCAACTCACAATTCTAAGATAAGGAATTCCCAATTCAATTAACTTTGGTTCATTTGTAAAAATCTTCATCAAAAGTCTTGGACAACAACTAGCTGCTAGAAAAAATACCCCAGAGATCAGTACCGAAATCTTCAATGAAATAACAAGTACCTTTTCTACTGATATCCTATCTCCCTTTCCCCAATACTGAGCTGCTAAAACAGTGGTTCCAATTGTTAGGGCTACATAGAATAAATTTAAAACAAATTGTACCTGTGTTGCAAGCGATACTGCTGATAACGAACTTTGATCCAAAAAGCCAAGCATTAATGCATCCGATGCACTGACTAAAGCGGTCATTAGATTTTGGAATGCAATCGGTAATACTAATGCAATTAATTTTTTATAGAAAATTTTATTTTCCCTCATATCACTTCTACTTTCTTTGTTTTGTATCTATTGTTGGAGTCAAAAAGTATTTTAATCCCATGACACTGTAGATTTTTACGCATTTTATACTCTCGAAATTCTAAAAACATTCAAAGTTTGCCCTATTGGTCTACTTTTTCATGCTCGCATGATCTTTTTCACTCCTGTATCATAATATTCTTTTTGTATAAGAAAATCTAGCAGAATTATCGCTAATTTCTATAAAAATATTATTTATTGTGAAAGTCCCAGACAGCAGCCATGAAACAGACTGTGTTTACATGAGATAGCCCATGGCTATTGGATAGGCTAACCTATATAAACTAAGGAAAGCGACCGCTCGATTGTGAATACAGGTGGCAATTGCAGGAGCACTAAAGTGCGGAGCAATCGACTTTTATATTACAGTAATACCTACAAAACAGGCATAGAATTTTTATAAATTCAGACAAGGAATATATTCTATGATTAGAAGCTTCCGCTGGAACCTCCATGAGTTTCTCCAGAGGAACTTACATGGGTACTGCTGCCACCCGAATCATGATCTTTTGGCTTGGCAGTCTTCGATACATGTCGGTAAAGAAAATAGTCATGACTTTTTGTAATATGTAAACTTCCTGGACGAATATAACTTGATGCTGCTGCCTGACTGCGTACGGATTTTAATGTTCCTTTCATCACACTTACAACAATAAAAGCAAGTAAACAACCACTTCCTATCGCAAGTCCGATTCTCACACCTGGCATGGAAAAAATACTATCCTCAGAATCCAAATTATTGACATCATAAGGTTCTCCTGTCGCCGCCTGTGTTAGAAAATCATCACATAATTCAGCAAACTGATCAAATGCATCCAAATAATCTCCTTCACTTAGTTTTGGAACAAATTGGTCTGTCATAGCTTCCTGTCCTGCATCGGTAAAAGCATCTATTGCGGCTCCATGCGTACTAATTGCCCAGTTTCGCTCTTCCATACTAATTAATAGTAGAATTCCATCTTTCTCATTTCCTAATCCGTATCCATTGTAATCAAAATAATCGTCTGCATATTTGGTTGCTGTTTTTCCATTTAAAGAACCCGCAGTCACAATAATGACATCACATTGCTGTCTTCCACTTATATCATCCAGTTTTTCTATTAATCTACGTTCTTCCTCATCTGTCAATAAATCACCATCATCCACAAGTCTTGAGGGATGCCCACTGCCATAAGCTGCTACATTTTCATTCACTATCCCCCAAAACATACAGACAAAAATTATAATTCCTAAAAAGAAACGTTTCCATTGTTTTTTCACGGTATTACCCTCCTGAGCCAATTAAAATCCAAAACTAAAAAGCAATCCAGAAAATGACGTAAAAAATGATACTGAAAATCAAACTAAGACTGAAAAACCAACGCCAGTATGCTCCTTTATCCAATGGTAAATCTCCTACAAATTTGCCAGTCTGACCATTCATCGCAAATGTATAATTTTTACCATTCCAGGTGGTACTCAACATCCATACTGGATAAAGTGCATATTTTGCATTTCCATTTGAAAGCTGAATACTGCTGTTTTCTGTTATAACACTGCTATATCCTTGAACTGTAGCAGCAAAGTTCTCTTCTGTACTATGTTTAATTCGTTCATTTGCCCGCTCAATACTCTGGTTCGCAGTAACATCATAGCGATCTGCCAAATATCCAGCCAAATAGGCAGTCTGAAAATCGACAGCATCTTCAAAATAAAATGGTTCAATGGATTCCATTAAATCATCCGCAATTTTGGAAGAGCCATCTACTGGTATTTTTTCAAATCCAATTTCTCCCTCTCGATAAACAGAAAAATAGCTTGTTTCCGTATAATTATAATCGTCATCACTCCACACTCGCACCCTTGTTGCCTTATACCGTACTTTCCCCGTTGCATCTGCATCAAACAACCAAAATGGTACATACACTCCTTTTATTTCATTGATACGATTTTGTGACTTAAACAACTTTGGTAACAACCGTTTACCCTTTAAATGTCTTACCAATCCATCTTTCGCAGCCTGCTTATCTAACTTAAATGGAATGACATAATCTGGACGCAGATCTCCAGAAAACTGCCCCGTCATAACAACTGGATTACCACAAAATGGACAACTCGTAGCTCCTAAGTTTTGATCTCCGACAATTTCACCGCCACATGATTTACATGTGTAGATTATCATATGATCCGTTTCTCCTGTTTTCCATTCACTGCCTGCCTGTGTTTCCCAATTCATCTCATCTGGCTGTTCTTGATTTAAAACATCATCATAGTTTTTCAATGCTTCCATCTCAAATTCTGTTCCACAGTATGGACACTTCATTTTCTGCACAGAGCTATCAAATTTTAATGCCCCTCCGCAGGACGGACATTTATATTCCAATAATTTTGCCATTTTCTTTCCTCTTTTTATTTTTATATTCCAAATTCTTTTGCATA
>DVHN01000024.1 GCA_018712075.1 Candidatus Fimimorpha faecalis | reverse complement strand
GACTCATAATTATCATTTTTCCTGTATGCTATAGACAAACTAAGAAGAGATTTTCGTCGCAGTTTCTTCATCTGCATTATATAATTAAATTGAAATTATATTTATGGAACGTAAATTCTATTTATATGCATAACAAAAAGGGACTGTTGAGATTCTCTCTTTTTTCGCTTTCAAAGCTCAAAAATTGAGATTCTCTAACAACTCCTTTTATTTTATTTATGCCCTCCTACTTCCAGACGTGTCAATGCTCTTTTTAATGCAATTTCGGCTTTCATAATGTTTGCCGTTTGTTCTCCACTTTTTAATTGTCGTTCTGCACGAATTTTTGCTTCGTTAGCACGATTAAGATCAATTTCATCTGGCCATTCTGCAATTTCCGCCAATACCGATACTTGATCCTGAAGCACTTCCACAAATCCAGAATGAAGTGCCGCTTCCTTTACCCCGTCATCTTCATGGATAAGAAGAACACCTGGTGCCAATAGCATCGTTGTTGGAATATGATTTTTATAAATACCAACTTCTCCTTCCATTGTATTCATTTCCACAAAAGAAGTTTCTCCCTCATAAAAGACACGTTCTGGTGTTATTACCTTTAAATGGAATTTTTCTGCCACATTGTCCTCCTTATTTCACTCGTGCTAATACATCGTCAATATTACCTGCATTGAGGAAATAACTTTCTGGAATGTCATCATGTTTCCCTTCAATAATTTCTTTAAATCCCTGAATCGTCTCAGAAAGTGGTACATATCTTCCTTCCAGCCCAGTAAACTGTCCTGCTACGAAGAATGGTTGAGATAAAAATCTCTGCACCTTTCTTGCACGTGCTACAACCTGCTTATCCTCTTCTGAAAGCTCATCCATACCCAGAATTGCAATAATATCTTGTAATTCCTTATAACGCTGTAAAATTTCCTGCACGCCACGAGCTACCGCATAATGTTCTTCTCCAACAATACGTGGGTCTAAAATACGAGAGGTAGACTCCAATGGATCTACAGCTGGATAAATTCCAAGTTCTACAATGGAACGTGATAATACCGTTGTCGCATCCAAATGTGCAAATGTCGTTGCTGGAGCCGGATCAGTTAAGTCATCGGCTGGCACATAAACTGCTTGTACTGATGTAATGGAACCATTTTTCGTAGACGTAATACGTTCCTGAAGTGCTCCCATTTCTGTTTGTAAGGTTGGCTGATATCCTACCGCAGACGGCATACGTCCCAAAAGCGCAGATACTTCAGAACCAGCTTGGGTAAAACGGAAGATATTGTCGATAAATAATAAGACATCCTTTCCGCCCTGATCACGGAAATATTCTGCCATCGTCAATCCTGTTAATCCAACTCTCATTCTAGCTCCTGGCGGTTCGTTCATCTGCCCAAACACCATCGTTGTTTTATTAATAACTCCTGATTCAGTCATCTCATGGTAAAGATCGTTTCCTTCCCTTGTACGCTCTCCAACGCCAGTAAATACAGAGTAACCGCCATGCTCCGTTGCAATATTACGGATCAATTCTTGAATCAACACCGTTTTTCCAACTCCAGCACCGCCGAACAACCCAATCTTTCCACCCTTTTGATACGGGCAGAGTAAGTCTACTACTTTAATTCCCGTTTCCAGAATTTCTGTAGAAGTTGATTGATCTTCAAATGCAGGTGGTTTTCTATGAATTGGAAGGTATTCTACATTTGTTGGAGCTGGTTTATTATCAATTACTTCTCCTAACACATTAAAAATTCTTCCTAACGTCTGTTCTCCAACTGGCACTGTAATTGGAGCGCCAGTTGCAGCCGCCTCCATTCCACGTACAAGTCCATCGGTTGAACCCATCGCGATACAGCGTACCACATCATCTCCCAAATGCTGAGCAACTTCCACAGTCAAACTGCCGCCCTCATTTGTCGCAATCTTAATTGCTTCATTCAGTTCTGGCAACTTTCCCTCTGGAAATTTAATATCCAAAACTGCACCGATAATCTGAGTGATTTTTCCGATATTCTCCATTTACTTGTTTCACTCCTTATCTAGCTGATCGCCTCGGCACCAGCTATAATTTCTGTTAATTCTTGCGTAATAGAACCTTGTCTTGCTCGGTTATATTCCAATGATAATGTATCAATCATTTCTTCTGCATTGCTTGTTGCAGCATCCATGGCGGTCATACGAGCCCCATTTTCACTTGCAACACATTCCAACAAGGCACCATAAATCAAACTTGTCATATATTTTGGAATAACCATATCCAATACTTCTTCTTCATTTGGTTCATAATTCATTGGAATTATCTGGTCTTCCTTTGAAACAGCCGTCTCATCCATCGCTACTGGAAGCAATTGTTCCATTTTAGGAATCTGACTCACTGTATTTTTAAAAGAAGTATATGCGAGATAAATTTCACTGATCTCGCCTTTTTCAAATCCATGCAGTAACTCCTCGCTAATATCAATCGCATCTTTATAAAGCGGATCATTGATAACCTCTGAATAATCCGTAGCCATCTGATATCCTTTTCGTGTCATTGTATCACGGCCTTTTCTTCCAATTGGATAAATAATCATCTCTTCTTTTGGAATACCGCTTCCCATAATTAATTTCGTAATATTCGAATTATATCCACCTGCCAGTCCACGATTTGATGTAATCATAATAACTGCCTTCTTACCAGAATTTCCAGGATGAAGATACTTATGATCAATATTTGTAGACTTTGTTAAAATGGAACGTACCGTCTCATACATAAAATTAGAATACGGCTTAGAATATTCCGCTTTACTTCTTGCCTTTTGCAGCTTTACTGTAGAAACCAGCTTCATAGCCTTTGTAATCTGCTGTGTACTCGTAATGCTGGATTTTCTTCTCTTAATATCCCTCATTGACGCCATACCATTACCTCCTCCATCAGACTGATTCTATTTTGGACTCTTATTGCTGCCTGGCTTTTTTGCACTTGTTTTTCTAGCTGTCGTTTTCTTTTCTGCTGGTTTTGTATCGGTCTTTTTTTCCGTTGTTTTCTTTGCAGCTGGCTTTTTCACTGCTGACTTTGTATCCGTTTTCTTTGTCGTTGTTTTTTTCACTGTTGGCTTTGCTTCTGCCTTCTTTTCAGCAGTCTTTTTCTCCGTTGATTTTGCCTGAATATTAGCTTCTATTGGCTTTTTCTCAACAACGTTCTGTTCCATCGGCTTTTCTGGGGATTTTGGTTCCGATTTTACCTCTGTTTCCTTTTTCTGCGATTCACTGTTTAAAACAGGTTTCCTTGGATCAATCTTGCCTGTCTTGCATTCTTCAATTGCTTTTACCAGTAATGCCTCTGTTTCCTCTGTAATCTCCTTCATCGTCCGAATACTCTCTGGAATCTGTGGATACCTCGTCTTAATAAACTCAAATAATTTTTCCTGGAATATTAGTACCTCTTCCACTGGAATATCCAATAAATACTTTTTCGTCGCAGCATAAATAATAATTGCCTGGTACTCCACTGGCATTGGCTGATACTGTGGCTGTTTTAACATTTCACGAATACGTTCTCCCTGTGCCAGTTTTTCTTTTGTATCCGCATCCAGCTCAGAACCAAACTGAGCGAAGGAGGCCAACTCTCGATACTGCGCTAATTCTACACGGATTGGAGCAGCAATCTTCTTAATTGCTTTAATTTGAGCTGCACCACCAACACGAGATACTGAAAGGCCTGCATTAATTGCTGGACGGAAGCCAGCATTGAACATTTCAGTTTCCAGATAAATCTGACCATCGGTAATTGAAATAACATTGGTTGGAATATAGGCAGAAACATCTCCTGCCTGTGTTTCAATAATTGGAAGAGCCGTCAGAGAACCGCCTCCCAATTCATCAGCCAGTCGAGCTGCACGCTCTAAAAGACGGGAATGTAAATAGAATACATCGCCTGGATATGCCTCACGTCCTGGCGGTCTCTTTAACAAAAGAGACAGGGTACGATAGGCAGCCGCATGTTTGGATAAATCATCGTAGACAACTAAAACATCTTCGCCATTTTCCATCCATTCCTCTCCCATCGCACATCCAGCATACGGAGCAATATACTGCAATGGAGCCATTTCACTTGCCGTGGAAGCAACGACTGTTGTATAATCCATTGCGCCGCTTTCTTCTAAAGTTTTTACAATTGTTGCAACTGTGGAAGACTTTTGCCCAATTGCAACATAAATACATTTTACGCCTTGCCCTTTTTGATTAATAATTGTATCAATTGCAATCGCCGTTTTTCCTGTTTGACGATCACCAATAATTAACTCACGCTGTCCTCTTCCAATTGGAACCATTGCATCAATCGCTTTAATTCCTGTCTGAAGAGGCGTATCTACAGATTTTCTAGAAATAACACCACTTGCTACACGCTCTACACGGCGGAATTTATCCGTATGAATCGGCCCTTTTCCGTCAATTGGCTGCCCAAGTGGATTAACTACACGTCCAATCAATGCATCGCCAACTGGAACTTCTACAACACGCCCTGTAGTCTTAACGATGTCACCTTCACTAATGTTTCTCTTATCACTCAGCAGTACGGCGCCCACATTATCTTCTTCCAGGTTGAGTACCATACCAAATACTTCACCTGGAAATTCCAAAAGTTCCCCCTGCATTGCCTTTTCTAAACCGTGAATACGAGCAATCCCATCAGCTACCTGAATGACTGTGCCTACATCGGAGATTTCCAGTTTTGATGCATATCTCTTGATTTGTTCCTTGATTACGGAACTGATTTCTTCAGGTCTCAAATTCATGGAGCGAATCCACCTTTCTTCTAAATATGCTAACCTATGTCAGCTGAATCTTTCCCAATTCTCTGGAAAGTTTATCTAATTTCGTCTTAATACTGCCATCTACAACCCGATCTCCAATCCGAATTACCATACCTCCAATTAACGATGGATCTAATTGATAGTTCATTTCTAAACTCTCATATTCGGTTGTAGCTAAAATTTTTTTCTCAATTGCAGTTTTTTGTATTTTCTTAAGTTCCAATGGGGTTGTCACAAAAACAACTCCAATATGATGATATTGCTTTACTCGATCCTCAAACCAGGCAAATATCTCTTTCATATTTGCTTGACGTCCTTTTTGGATAATGATTTGTAAAAACCCATATAATTCATCTGAAATTCTGTTTTCAAAAATATTTTTTACAATGGATTGTTTTTCTTCCAACATAATCTGAGGATGGGAAAGCAGCTGATTTAATTCTTTGTTTTGATCCAATAGATCTGAAACAGCTTTTACTTCTTCTCTTAAGGAATCTACGATATCTTTTTCCATTCCTACTTCAAATAAGGCATCTCCATAAGTCTTTGCAATCAACTTTGCCATGTCCTATCACCTATCTCTTTCAATGTCTCTTCTACCAGAGCATCCTGAACGGTTGTATCCATTTTACTTCCCACAACCTTGGCAGCCATCATAGCAGAAATTGCAATCATCTCCTGTTTCATATCTTCTAATGCACGCTTCTTTTCCAACTCAATTTCTTTCTGAGCTCTCTGTCGAATCCGTACTGCCTCTTCTTTTGCTTCAGCAATAATTTTGGCTTCCGTTTTCTTAGCTGTTCTGCGAGAATCTGTTAAAATAGCTTCTGCCTCTTTGTTAATCTCATTTAGTCTGCTCTCATACTCTTTTTTCATCGCAATCGCTGCTTCTTTCTCAGAAAGAGCCGTATCTAAATCGTTCTGAATCTTATCCTGACGTTTTTTCAGCATATCACGTGCTGGATTAAACAACAAATAGGACAGAACAAAGAATAAAATAAATACAGAAAGTCCAGTTATTAATGAATCAAAAATCAGCTGAGGATCTAAACCAAAAAGTCGCTCATAAGTTTCTGGCTCTGTTGCGGCAAGCAAATAAAATGCTTGGTTCATCCTTTTCTGCCTCCTTAAATGAAATGATTCCTAATGATCCCATTGTAACAGAGAATCATTATAGTTACATAGTAGTTTCAATCATCATGTCAGAGGCTTAACAAATAATAAAATAATACCAATTGCTAAACCATACAAACCAGTTGTTTCCGCAACTGCCTGACCTAAAAGCATCGTAGA
Source organism: Candidatus Fimimorpha faecalis (assembly GCA_018712075.1). Lineage (GTDB taxonomy): Bacteria > Bacillota > Clostridia > Lachnospirales > Lachnospiraceae > Fimimorpha > Fimimorpha faecalis. The sequence goes on along the minus strand of DVHN01000024.1, from coordinate 1,427 downwards.
TGTGATATCTGCTTTTGCACCTGGATTACGTCCAACTGCTGCTGCTGCATGACCTGCTGCAATACCCTGTCCAATACCAGGACCAATACCTGCGATAAGAGCTAAACCTGCACCAATTGCGGAGCATGCTAAAATTAAATCTTCACCAGTAAACATATAAAATTCCTCCTAAAATAAATATTAATTTGTAATAATTTCTTTCATCCTCTCAGCTTAATCGGAATTACTCAATTTTATCATTTACATATACCATTGTTAGCATACAGAATACATAGGTCTGTATTGCTCCTGAAAATAAATCAAAATAAGCATGTAATGCAGATGGAATTCCCAGCTTAAACAATAACGGCATCATGCCATACCAAAGTCCAAGCATAACGGTTCCCGACATTACATTACCAAATAAACGCAGAGACAATGAAAGTGGGGTGGCGACTTCACCAATAAAATTAATTGGGAATAAAATTGGAAATGGTTGAAATAATGCTGTAAAATGGCCAACTTTATTCTTCTTAATTCCATTATAATGAATCAGTACAAACGTAACTAAACCAAGCAGCAATGTAACTCCATAATCCGCCGTTGGAGAACGGAGTCCTATCAAACCGCTGATATTGCTGATAAAAATAAAGCAAAAAATTGTCGCAATATAGTTGCGGAAACGGCTTGCATTTTTTCCCATACTTGTACCAACCATATGATCCAACTTTTCTACCATCATCTCAACCATGTTTTGAAATGTCCCAGGTACTTCTTTGGCATGTCGAATACTTCTATTTGCAATAATTCCAAAAAGAATCAGCAGGATCATTACAATCAGCAATGCCACATGAGTCGTTGTGATCCAAAGTTCTTGACCAAATAAATGGAACTTTAACAAACCTTTGATCATAAAATCGGCCTCTGCTACCAGCATATTGGTCATTTCGTATCCTCCTTTCTAAATCTAACGAAAGATTTTATTCAAAATCGGCTGTAAATAAACTGCAATTTTTAAGTTCATAATACCCAAAAGCAGCGCCAAAATATTAAACCATCCTGACCATGCTGCCAATATCATCAAAATCCCTACAATTGATATACGAAATACATAGGTTTTTTTCATATGGGTTGGAGCCGATTTTTCTCCAAAAGCAAATGATTCTTCCAAAGTCTTTTTGATATGAAGAAACATTCCCGCCCCCATAACAGAACCGGCAAGTAGGCCAAGCAAAATGGTAATTTTTTCTCTGTTCCATCCCCCAAGTCCGCCTTCAAGGAAAAAAACAGTAACAAACATTTCTATAAGAAATAAAATCGCAATTACAACTACCACCCGTTTGACCGTTTCTCTTACAGTATCTTCCTTTTTATTCACTTCGCTCATCCTCTTTCCCTCCTTTCCTTAAATATAACTTCTCGGAATCTTCAGCCCTGATTTTATAAGG
>DVHN01000023.1 GCA_018712075.1 Candidatus Fimimorpha faecalis | reverse complement strand
AGATGAGACGCTTGTTGTGCAAAAATATCCATAACAAAATACTCTGGCTGAAAAGCAGGGATTTCCAATATTTATTCTTTGCCGCTGATATTTATAAGAAAGACTTGATTTTTTAACATAATACGGGTATCATATATAGAGTACCAGAAAGAAAAATGACCGATGTAGGTTGAACAATTCTATATAAGAGAGACTCGGAGAGGAGATTTGGATGATTAATTTTGAAGAAGAACTTGCCAAATTTGAGCCAAGTCAAGAAATCGCACAAATAGAGGATACAGTTTTAAATGATAAAATGACAGACATAACCGACATTATGAGAGAGCTGTTAGAAGAAGTAAAACAACAGAAGAAGTGAGAAAATAACGGAGGGCTCTATGAAGTGTTATAACTGCAATAATGTACTAGCTCCGGACAAAGATATTTGTCCAAAGTGCGGAGCAGATGTAAAAAGATATCGGAAGATTGTTTATACCTCTAATTATTATTATAATATGGGACTGTTTCGGGCAAAATCCCGTAATATGACAGGTGCAATTGATGCATTAAAAATTTCTCTGCAAATTAGTAAAACGAATGTAGCTGCAAGGAATCTGCTTGGTCTCATTTATTATGAAATTGGAGAAGCTGCAATGGCAGTAAAAGAATGGACGATTAGTAAGTCCGTTCAGTATAGAAATAATCCAGCAGAAGAATACTTAGCATCTTTGAAAAATGATAAACAAGTTTTGGATGAAACAGAACATAGTATTCGTAAATTTAATCAAGCTTTGAAAAATGCTCAAATCGGTGCAATTGATTTGGCGATTGTTCAATTGAAGAAAGTAATTTCTGTTAATCCACGAATGATAAAGGCTTATCAGCTATTAGGATTGCTTTATATTCATGAAAAGAAAGAGGACTATGCAAAGGAAATTTTGAATCGGTGTCTGGAATTGGATACTGGCAATGTACTGGCTCGTTCTTATTTGAACGAATTAAAAGAAACGGTTTCGACTAATTTATCAGAAGCTGCTGTAATAAAGGACTTACCGATTGCATCCATGCATTTACGGGATTATGGAAGCTATTTGGGATCTGCTGTTTGTATTTTATTAGGTGTGGTAGTTGCATTTGGAATTCTGTGGTATACCGTACTTCCAGCCAAGCAAAGTGAGTATGAAAAACAAGCAATGCAGAATAATCAGGATTTGCAGACACAGCTTCAGCAAGTAAACGCAGAAATTGGACTGAAAGATCAAAGAATCAGTGAATTAGAAGAAAGTTTGGCAAACTTGGAAGATGTAAATAACGAATTAGAAGACCAGCAAGTACAGACGGAAGAAAAAATTACAAAGACAGAAGCATATGAATTAATCGAACAAGCTACCATTTATACTGTAAGAGAAGAATGGTATAATTTGTATGAATTATATCCGGATATCGAAAAAGCTGCAAAGCAGATGAGCGATTCTAAGTATAAAGAGGCCTATGTAGCGTTAAAAACGTTATATAATACAAAATTAAGCTCTTTACTTGTAGAAGAGGGAAATAAAAAGATTTCAAATGGAAGTTATGTTCCTGCGATTGCGAACTTTGCAGCAGCCATTGAATTGGATAAAAATAATGCAGAGGCATATTATGGAGTTGCATATGGTTATGAACTTAGTTCTGAGCCAGACAGTAATAAGACTGCAAAAGAGTACTATAATATGGTAATTAGTAATTTTGGCGGTTCCGAATGGGCAACAAAGGCACAAGAACGTCTAAGATACTTACAATAAAAATACAAAAGATGCAAAGAGAATGTACATCAGAGAATATCTGAATTACATTCTCTTTTTTCGTGCAAAAAATAGGAGATTTCGTCGGAATATAAATGTAGGAGGTAAAAAGAAAGATGGAACAGAAGGAAGTAGAATATAAATTACTTGGAAGGAGTTTAGTGATTTGTTTGCCATACGAGGTAGATGATCATAGCTGCCAAAATTTAAAAAAAGATACGGATGAGATTATAAAGCATAACCCCGTGAATCGAATTATTTTTGATTTTACTAAAACAGGATTTATGGATAGTGCAGGAATTGGAGCATTGTTAAGCCGATATCGTAAGATGAAGGCGTTGGGAGGAGAAACTGTTGTTTTTGGAGAAGATCCTAGAATTAGAAGAATTTTAAAACTGTCTGGGATTTATCAAATTATGAGGAGTATTTAATTGCATTAAGAGAATTGAAAATTTAGGAGGAGTGAAGATGAGTAATATAGAGGCAAAGGAAGATGAAAAATGGGAAAGCATGAAATTAGAATTTGAAAGTCATTCTTATAATGAAGGATTTGCAAGAGTTGTGGTAGCTGCTTTTATGGCACGAATGGATCCTACCGTAGAGGAAGTGGATGATGTCAAAACAGCAGTATCAGAAGCAGTAACAAACGCAATTATCCATGGGTATCAGAGTAAAGAGGGGATTGTAATGATACAGGCGAAAAGAAAAGAAGGGGTTATGGAAGTTAGTATTCATGATGATGGAATTGGAATTGAAAATATTAAACAGGCAATGGAACCACTTTATTCTGGTGTGAAGGGAGGAGAACGTTCGGGAATGGGATTTTCTTTTATGGAAGCGTTTATGGACGAAGTAAATGTAGAATCGGAAGTCGGAAAAGGAACAACGGTAACAATGGTAAAACGGCTAGGACATACAATGTATGAATGACGGGTGGTGAGACAATATGGATCATACAATCGAGTTGATTCTGGCAGCTCACGAAGGAGACCGTAAAGCTCGGGATACAATAGTGGAAGAAAATCTTGGATTAGTATGGAGTATTGTCCGCAGATTCCAGGGAAGAGGACAAGAGATAGAAGATCTATTTCAGATAGGCAGCATTGGACTTATGAAGGCGATTGATAAATTCGATACAGATTTTAATGTGAAGTTTTCTACTTATGCAGTTCCAATGATTACAGGGGAAATTAAGCGGTTTTTAAGAGATGACGGAATGTTAAAAGTGAGTCGTTCTCTGAAAGAAACTGCAATGAAGGCTAGAACGATTCAAGAAGAAATTTATAGAAAATCGGGAAAAGAACCAACGATGGAAGAAATTGCGCAAGAGATAGGAATTACTTGTGAGGAATTGGCAGAAGCAATGGAGTCTTCTGCTGAAGTGGAAAGTTTGCATAAGACAATTTATCAAGGAGATGGAGCTGCAATTCAGCTTATGGATAAATTGGAGGAGGAAAATAAGGAAAATGAGCAGCTATTAAATCGAATCGTTTTAAAACAATTATTAAAAGAACTGGAACCACAGGAGCGAAAAATTATAGCAATGCGCTATTACTGTGATCAGACACAGACAGAGATTGCCCGTTGTATGGGAATTTCTCAGGTGCAAGTATCCAGACTTGAAAAAAGAATTTTAAAAAGGATGAGAGAAAAATTGAAAGAGACATTTATTTATTCTTAGATTAGTAAGAATATTGGATTAAGAGAAAATGAAATGAAAATGGAAGAAAAATGAAAAAGAATTGATAGAATAAAGATTTTTATTTTGCACATACTGTGGTTAAAAGAGAGGAGCAGTGAAATGTGAAAGTAAAAATCTTTATTTTATTTATGATAATTGCTATTTTAATTGGTGGAGTATGGTATTACACAACGACATCAGAAAAACAATTTACAAATGCAACTCTTGTGAGAACAGTAAAGTAGGTGAAACGGTTTGACGGAAACTCTTTATATTAAGCTAGAACAAAATATTACAGTGAATGAGCCGATGATTGTAATTGGACATATTGCTCAAATGTGGTGTAAAGATAAAGATGTTTTAAGTAGATGCATGGCGTTAAAGCTGACGAATATTCCAACACAGAAAGGACGTTATCTTTACTCTGTTTTTGATGTTGTACAATTGATTCAACAAAACTATCCTGATGTAGAAGTAGAAAATTTAGGTGAAACAGATTTTATTGTAGAATATGGACTAAATCAAAAAGGAAATAAAATATGGGAATGGGTTCGTACTTTATTTATCAGTATTATTATTTTTTTTGGAGCAGCATTTGCAATTATGACGTTCAATAATGATGTTGGGGTTTCTGACGTGTTTCAAAAAATCTATCATTTAGTAACAGGAGCAGAGTCGAATGGATTTACAGCAATTGAAATTGGATATTCTATTGGGCTTCCTCTGGGAATTCTTGTATTTTACAATCATTTTTCCAAGAAGAAAGTAACATCTGACCCAACTCCATTGGAAGTGGAAATGAGGCTTTATGAACAGGATCTAAATACTGCAATTATTAAGGATGCAGAAAGGAGAACTGGGAAAGGTGATGAATATAGATGTGGGTAATTAGACAAGTAATAGTCTTCCTTACTGGAATAGCAGGAGGGATGGCGACAGCAGCAGGAGTTTTTGCACTAATTACTGTCATAGGAATGATACCACGAATGGCTGGAGTAACAAGAACTGGACATCGAGTACGGATATATGAAACGGCAATTGCCCTTGGAGGAGGAATCGGGAATTTAGTGGATCTCTGTAATTTTCCATTGCCCTTTGGAATAATGGGATTAAGCCTATTTGGGATTTGCTGCGGAATATTTGTCGGATGTCTAGTTATGTCTCTGGCTGAAATTGTAGATGTCTTTCCTATTATGATACGAAGATGCAGAATAAAAGTGGGATTTTGGACGATTATTGTTGCGATGGCATTGGGGAAAATGATAGGATCGTTTTTACTCTATGGAAAACATTTGTTTTCATAATAATGAGGAAAAAATCTTATAAAAAATAAGATGAAGAGGTGGTTTGTTTGAATACAGAGCAGCAAAAGAAAATTTATCAAGAATATATTAAAGAAGTAACACCGTCTCATAATATTTGGACTAATATGTTAAAAGCATTTATAGTGGGAGGGATCGTTTGCTTATTTGGACAGGTTTTAATGAATTGGTTTATATCTATGAAAATAGAAAAAGAAGATGCAGGAACTTGGGTATCAATTTGCTTAATCGGAAGTTCTATTTTGTTAACGGCGCTTCATCTTTTTTCTCCAATCGCAAAGTTTGCTGGAGCGGGGGTATTAGTACCAATTACAGGATTTGCCAATTCCGTTGCAGCACCAGCAATTGAGTATAAAAAAGAGGGTCAGGTATTTGGAATTGGAGTTAATATTTTTACTATTTCAGGACCTGTTATTCTTTATGGAATCTTTAGTTCATGGTTGCTTGGAGTGTTATACTATTTATTGCAAATGACAGGAATCATGGGAGGCATGTGATGAAGAAAGGAAAAGCTAGTATTGAATTTAGAAAAAAACCACGTATTTTAGGAGCATCTTCCGTAGTGGGACCAAAAGAAGGAGAAGGTCCTCTTGGAAAACTATTTGATCAAGTAGAACAGGACGATAAATTTGGAAAAAAAACATGGGAAGAGGCAGAAAGTGAACTTCAAAAACGTGCAGCAGAGCTGGTGATTCAAAAAGCTGCGGTAGCGAAACCATCCATTCGTTATCTATTTGCAGGAGATTTGCTTGGGCAGGATATTGCCACTTCTTTTGGATTATTAGATATGAATATTCCATTATTTGGTCTTTATGGAGCCTGTTCTACAATGGGAGAATCATTAAGTTTAGGCTCGATTGTAATGTCAGCAGGATATGCAGACTATGTTATGTGTTTAACTTCGAGTCATTTTGCCAGTGCAGAAAAAGAATTTCGATACCCATTGGAATATGGAAATCAACGTTCCGCTTCCGCTACATGGACGGTAACTGGTTCAGGTGCAGTTATACTTGGCCAAGAGGGAGGATTTGCTCAAATTGCAGGAATTACAACGGGAAAAATAATTGATTATGGAGTGAGAGATTCTCAAAATATGGGGGCGGCGATGGCTCCGGCTGCTGCCGATACAATCGCACAGAATTTACAAGATTTTGAAATTTTGCCAAGTGAGTATGATAAAATTATTACAGGAGATTTAGGAAAAGTCGGTCAGAGAGCATTGATCGATTTGTTAAAGAATCAAGGCTATGATATTGAAAAACAGCATATGGATTGTGGATTAGAAATTTATAATATGGAAGCACAAAATGCAGAAGCAGGAGGAAGCGGCTGCGGCTGTGCTGCTGTAACACTTTGTTCCTATGTGCTTCGAATGATTCAGGAAAAGACATGGAAAAAAATATTATTTGTTCCAACAGGTGCGTTGCTTTCTAAGACGAGTTTTAATGAAGGGCAGACGATACCTGGAATTGCACATGCAGTGGTAATTGAACAAGTAGAATAAAAAATAAGGTTGCGGTATTAGGAGGCAGAAATGGAATATATCAGAGCGTTTTTGGCTGGAGGAGCGATTTGTGCGGTAGTACAGTTATTAATGGATAAAACGAAATTAATGCCTGGTCGCATTATGGTTTTACTTGTAGTAAGTGGAGCAATACTTGGAAGTATTGGACTTTATGAACCATTTGTGCAATGGGCAGGAGCAGGAGCGACAGTTCCACTGTTAGGATTTGGAAACACACTTTGGAAGGGAGTAAAAGAAGGAATTGAAACCGAAGGGCTATTGGGATTATTAAAAGGTGGATTAACTGCAAGCGCAGCAGGAATATCGGCAGCATTAATATTTGGATATCTTGCATCTGTTTTCTCTCAACCCAAAATGAAAAAATAATCTAATAGAAATAAAGAAAAAATTTGGTATACAAAAGAATGCGTTTTGACTCGGCAATAAAAACCATTTCAAAATGCATTCTTTCTTAACTTAATATAAGCTGCTATTGTAAAATTATTATACAACATCTCTTACTTTCTGGAGCAAATGATGCAGAAAGATTAGTTGTTTTGTATTTCTGATGGCTTGTAGTTCCTAGAAGTATTCGTGTTTGGAACAATTATGGCAGTTCCAAAAAATTCAGGCAGATGAAAATTCGGCTCCGTACTGTTAATTGGATAGGCAGAGGCATAATGTTCAATTTCTGGTGTTTCGGATATTTTGAAAAAATTACAGCGAAACGTAAAACCCTCTGAAAATGAATTAATATCATAATAATGACGGATTAGAGTTTCTGGAATCCATGTGGAAACGGTCCAGTGATCGGAAAATATTTCTGCTTGACAGTTGCAGGAAAGTACTTCTTCCTTCGATAGAAATGTCCGGTGGAATCTTCCTTCACCTCTTTGAATCAAAAGTGAACCATTTGCATTCATTTCAAAATTCATATAATTATGAGAAGAAGTTTCTTTCGAAAAGCAGAAAAATCCTTCCATCGCACTATCTTTATATACCATAGAATTAGGTCCAAATTGATTACGCATAGGGTTTGATTCCATACAGCTCATCTTTAAGAAAAATCCCTTTCCAGGAATATATCCAAGTTGTCCTGTTGTTTCAGGATGATAAACACAATTCCAGCGAAATTCATCTACAGTAAAAACAGGACATTGTTCAATTTCTTTTTCACTGGAAAGAATAAAAACAGGATAATCAGAATTCATATATCCTCCTATTCTTGAATGGAGTGGATAAATAATCCACTTCGTAATTTGGGTTCAAACCAAGTAGACTTTGGAGGCATCAATTTTCCACTGTCTGCTACTGCAAATAGTTCCTGAATCGAAGTCGGATACATGGAAAATGCCACTTTCATGTCCGTATGGCAACGTCGTTCCAATTCTTCGGTACCACGAATTCCTCCGATAAAATCAATTCTTTGATCGGTACGCAGATCTCCAATTTTTAAAATCGGAAATAGAATATATTCATTTAAAAGAGATACATCTAATCCCTTAATTGGATCATCGTTGAAAAACTGTGGAAGAAGATCTAATTGATACCATTGATTGTTTAAAAACATACCAAAGCTGCCTTTATGAGAAGGAATAACTGCATTAGATTTTGCAGTAACTAAAAACTTTTTGCAAAGAATGGACAAAAATTGTTCCGTTGTAAGGCCTGCAAGATCTTTTACAACACGGTTGTAAGGAAGAATAAATAATTCATCATCTGGGAAAAGAACCGAAAGGAAGTAATTAAATTCTTCTTGACCAGTGTAGTTTGGATGAGCGATCCTTCGATCAAATCCAACATGGACGGCAGATGCAGCACGATGGTGGCCGTCGGCAATATAAGTATGAGAAATTTTTTGAAAAGCCACTTCTAAACGATGGATGCTGTCGGGATTTGAGACTTTCCATACAGTATGACGGATTCCGTCATCGGATAAAAAATCATAAATAGGAAGCGATTGTTTCTCATGATATATGATTTCATTGATGGCAGAATTCGAACGATATGCCAAAAAGATAGGACCAGTTTGTGCATTGCAAGCATCCACATGATGGATACGATCGGCTTCTTTTTCAGCCCGGGTGTTCTCATGACGACGGATGACACCATTGGCATAGTCATCAATAGAACAACATGCAACGAGACCTGTCTGTGTCCTTTGATTCATCGTTTGTTCATAGATATAATAACATTGCTCGGAGTCTGTGATAAAAATTCCCTCCTGGATACGTTTTTGAAGCAGTTCATTTGCTTTTTGATAAACACGGGGATCATAGGTATGAACGGAATCCTCGAACTGTGTTTCCGCACGGTCGATTGCCAAAAAGGAAAGAGGATTTTGAGAAACGATATCACAGGCTTCTTTTCGATTGTATACGTCATAAGGAAGAGCTGCCACCTGTTTTGCAGCAGAGGCAGCTGGTCTTATGGCTGAAAAAGGTTTTACAATTGCCATAATATTCCTTTCAATTATTTTTCAATAATACGTACTCTTAAAACTGCGTTTATATCTGAAAGTTTTTCTAAATAATCAGGCTGCATTGGATGATCTAAATCAAAGATTGCATAAGAATAGGAGCCACGGCTCTTGGAAACCATATCACGAATATTGACATCTGCTTCTCCAAGAATACTTGTAAATCGTCCAATTACATTTGGAACGTTGCGGTGTGCAATGCAGACACGGACAACGCCCTGTGGAATAGGGCCAAGGCTGCAAGCTGGATAATTGACGGAATTGGTAATATTTCCATTTTCAATATAGTCCATTAATTCCTTTACTGCCATAACAGCGCAATTGTCTTCTGATTCTTCTGTAGAAGCTCCAAGATGTGGAATTGCAACAGTATTTGGCATATTTGCACTCTTAGCATTTGGGAAGTCAGTAATATATTTGCGAACCTTTCCAGTAGAAAGTGCTTCTGCCATATCGTCATCGTTTACAAGGAGATCTCTTGCAAAATTTAAAATAATAACGCCATCTTTCATCTTAGCAATTGTCTCTTTGTTAATCATGCCTTTTGTTGCATCCAATAATGGTACATGGACGGTAATATAGTCACAGTTTTCATAAATTGTATCATTGTCTTTTACAACATGAATATTATGTGACAAGTTTAAAGCGTGTTCTACCGATAAGTATGGATCACATCCATACACTTCCATACCAAGATGATTGGCTGCGTTAGCAACTAAAACTCCAATTGCTCCAAGACCGATTACTCCAAGCTTTTTACCAGTAATTTCGGTACCGGCAAATTGCTTTTTACTCTTTTCAACGGCTTTGTTAATGGAAGGATCTTCTTTGTGATCTTGAACCCAATTCGCACCGCCAATGATGTCTCTGGCTCCAAGTAACATACCTGCCAACACGAGTTCTTTTACACCATTTGCATTTGCACCAGGTGTATTGAATACAACGATTCCCTTGTCAGCACAGTTTTCCAGTGGAATATTATTAACGCCAGCGCCAGCTCTGGCAATGGCCAGTAAAGAGTCTGGAAGCTCTAAATCGTGGACGGAAGCACTGCGGACCAGTGCGGCATCTGCTTCAGCAAAGTTATCAGTTAATTCATATTGATCCGTTAATAAATCCATACCTACATGGGAGATTGGATTCAGGCATTTGATTTTTGTCATAATTACAGATTCTCCTCTTCAAATTTCTTCATAAACGCAACGAGAGCTTCTACGCCTTCTATTGGCATTGCATTATAAATACTTGCACGCATACCGCCAACAGTACGATGTCCTTTTAAATTTACAAGTCCAGCTGCTTCTGCCTCTTTTACAAACTTAGCGTCTAAATCTTTGTCACCTGTCACAAAAGGTACATTCATTAGAGAACGAGAAGCTGGTTCTACGGTACCATGGAACATCTTACTTTGATCGAGATAATCGTAGAGAATGGCAGCTTTCTTTTCATTGTATTCCTTCATTGCAGCAAGACCGCCACGTTTTTTCAGCCATTTGAATACTTTACCACAGATATAAATACCATAACAAGGCGGCGTATTATATAAAGAGTCGGCATCTGCATGTGTTTTATATGTAAGCATGGTTGGAGTACCTGGAAGAACGTCTTCGGTAATCAAATCTTCACGGATGATTACAATTACAACGCCAGCAGGTCCGATATTTTTTTGGACACCACCATAAATAACACCATACTTTGTTACATCAACTGGTTCGGATAAGAAACAGGAAGAAACATCGGCTACTAAAGTTTTGCCCTTTGTATTTGGAAGTTCTTTAAACTTTGTTCCATAAATGGTATTATTTTCACAAATATATACATAATCAGCGTCTTCACTTACAGGCAGGTCACTGCAATCTGGAATGTAAGAGAATGTTTTGTCTGCACTGGATGCAATACAATTTGCTTTGCCATATTTTTGGGCTTCCTGGTAAGCTTTTTTTGCCCATTGTCCAGTTACAATATAATCAGCAACTCTGTTTTTCATTAAATTCATTGGAATCATAGCAAATTGCTGAGAAGCACCACCCTGTAAAAACAATACTTTGTAGTTATCAGGAATATTCATCAACTCTCTTAAATCAGCTTCTGCATCTTTAATAATCTTGTCATATACTTTGGAACGATGACTCATTTCCATAACGGACATACCGCTGCCCTGATAATCTAACATTTCATCGGCAGCCTCTTTTAATACTTCCTCTGGGAGCACTGCAGGTCCAGCGGAAAAATTATATACTCTACTCATTCCAAATCACCCTCCTAAAAATCTAATTTGATCCTCTCTTTTGCTAAAAGAAGAGGCATCAATACCCCCATTCTAGTAGTAAAATAAGGATTCGTCAAGTCTTTATTTATTACTTTATCATAGAAAAGTTAGAACTAGAACCAATTTTAGCAATAAATAAAGTAGAAATAAATGAAATTGTGATCAGAAATTCACAAAATAAACATAAAATGCACACAAATTTATAGCATAACGTTCACAATTCCCGATTAAAATGTGAAAGAATGAAACAAAATATTTTAGGAGGAAAGTACAATGATTGAAGTAAAAAATCTGGTCAAAAAATATGGAAATCATATTGCAGTAGACCATTTGAGCTTCACAGTAGAGGACGGTCAAATTTACGGATTTCTTGGTCCAAACGGTGCAGGAAAATCTACCACAATGAATATTATGACCGGGTATATTGGGGCAACACAGGGAGAGGTATTTATTGATGGACATAATATTTTGACTGAGCCAGAAAAGGCAAAACAATCAATCGGATATTTGCCAGAAATTCCTCCACTTTATGTGGATATGACGGTGCTGGAATATTTAAATTTTGCCGCAGAATTAAAAAAGATAAAAGCTTCTGAACGGAAAAATGCGGTAGAAGAAGCAATGAATCTAACTCGTTTGGATGATGTGAAAACCAGGTTGATTAGAAATCTTTCTAAAGGTTATAAACAAAGAGTTGGACTGGCTCAGGCTGTGCTTGGAATGCCAGACATTATTATTTTAGATGAACCTACAGTTGGTCTTGATCCAATTCAAATTATCGAGATTCGAGATTTAATTAAAGAACTTGGAAAGAAACATACTGTTATATTGAGTTCTCATATTTTGTCAGAAGTCAGTGCAGTTTGTGATCATATTATGATTATTTCGCATGGAAAGCTGGTAGCAAGTGATACACCAGAAAATCTAATGCAGATGATGAAAGGCGGACATACATTAGAAATGCTTATAAAAGCAGAGCCGGCAAGAGTAAAAGACATTTTAAATGTTTATGAAACAAATAATATTGTAAGTCAAGAAATTAAAAACGGAGAAGAAGAAGGGACAACCGCAGTTACAATCACCCTTGGAGAAGAAAATCCAAATTATGATGTAAGAGAAGATTTGTTTTACTTATTTGCTGAAAATAAAACTCCAATTATTATGATGCAGTTAAAGAAAGCTTCGCTGGAAGAAGTATTTATGGAATTAACAGGGGCAGAAGAAACGAAGCAAGAAAAGAAATCTCATCGTATTGGCCTTTTTAGAAAGAATATAGAGAAAGAAGCAGAAAGTCTGGTAAATGGTGACTCGGCTCCAGATCCAGAAGAACAGGAGGATGAGAATAATGACAGCGATTTATAAAAGAGAGTTAAAAGCATATATGACGTCAATGATTGGTCCGCTGTTTATTGCTGCTTTAACTGCAATTGCAGGGGTTTATTTTGTTGTCTATAATCTAAGAATTGGTTATCCATATTTTTCTTATGTATTGGGAGGATTATTGTTTATTTTTCTTTTGATTGTTCCAGTATTGACAATGCGTTCGCTGGCAGATGAGAGAAAGTCGAAAACAGATCAGTTATTATTGACATCTCCAGTTTCAGTCGGAAAAATTATAATGGGAAAATATTTTGCTATGATTACAATTATGGCAATTCCAGTTCTTATTTTTTGCCTTTGTCCACTGGTTATTAAAACAGGTGGCACAGCTTATTTAAAGGCAGATTATGCGTCTTTATTCGCATTTCTCCTAATGGGTTGTGCTTATATTTCCATTGGTATGTTTATTTCTTCTTTGACAGAAAGCCAGATTATTGCGGCAGTAGGAACCTTTGGTGTTTTATTATTTTTCTACCTGTTAGATGGAATTGTAGGTATGCTTGGCACAACTGCATTGTTTTCGTTTGTTGGATTTTTAGGAATTTTAGCCATTATTTGTCTTATTTATTATGGAATGACGAAAAACTGGATGGCAGCTTTGGGAGTTGGAATAGTCGGAGTAATTGTACTCATTTTGTTGTATGTGTTTAATAATGAAATGTTTGAAAGTGCGTTGCCAAACCTTCTTTCTGCTATTTCCATTAATGCAGTAATAGAGGCATTTATTAATGATCAAGTATTTGATGTAACAGGATTGGTTTATTATATTTCAATTTCGTTTGTATTCCTTTTCCTGTCATCGCAAATGATTCAGAAACGCAGATGGAGCTAGGAGGAAGAAGCGATGAACAAAGTAAAGAAATTATTTTCAAATTCACAGTTTAAAAATGGAAATTATAGTGCCTTATTAATTGTTGTTGTCATTGCTATTGTAGTGGTAGTAAATATGCTTGTTCGTCAGCTTCCAGGAAGTATGACGAATCTGGATATGAGTGATACATTAATTTATAGTATTGGCGATACAACAAAAGAACTGCTTTCCAATATGCAGAAAGACGTAACCGTAAAAGTAATCGCAGAAAATGGAAGTGTGGATTCTCGAATTGAAACATTTCTCCAAAACTATGCAGACTCTTCCAGTCATATTACAGTAGAATATATTGATCCAGTTTTGCATCCATCCGTATTAACGGAGTATGATGTAAGTGAATATAGTTTGGTGGTAGAATGTGCAGAAACAGGTCGTACAAAAACAATTAATTTTGGTGATATTATTGTATATGATCAATATTCTTATTATCAGACTGGTACTGCTACAGAGCAGGAATTCGATGGAGAAGGTCAGCTTACAAGTGCCATTGATTATGTTACAAGTGATAATTTAAAGAAAGTATATTTATTAAGTGGACATGATGAATCCAGTTTCTCTACTGCTGTACAAGACTTAGTAGATAAGGCAAATCTGGAAACAGCATCCTGGAATATTTTAACAGATGGAGCAATTCCAGAAGATTGTAATTTATTAATTTTGTATGCACCAACGAAAGATTTATCGGATGATGAAAAAAATGCTTTGACAGAATACGTAAATTCTGGAAGAAATCTAATGATTTTACCTACAGTTACAGGTGAGCCATTACAGAATTTAACCGCTTTGATTCAAGAATACGGATTACAGCTAACTAATACTTATGTAGGAGATGAAGAACGTTATTATCAGGGAATGGGAAGTCCATACAATTTCTTCCCTACATTAACGTCTTCTTCGATCAATGTTTCTTCGGATGCAATGTTGTTTGTATCCGCAGTTGGAGGAATGACTCAAGTAGAACAGCCAGCAGCTGACTTAACCATTGAGCCATTTATGACAACTTCTGAACAGGGATTTGTTTTAGATCCAGATACACAAGATAAAAAAGAAGGTAGCAATGGTACGTATCTGTTAGGAGCGACAGTAACTAAGACAATTGATGAAAATACAAGTGGAAAATTGATTGTGTTAACTGCAACTACATTGATTCATGAAAGTATTACATCTAGCTTTAGAAACTTAGACAACTTAGATGAATTTACAAATATGTTAACTTGGTACTTTGATGATACGAGTAATATTTCGATCCCAGCTAAAAGTCTGGAAATTCCATATAATACATTTGTATCCATTGGAGGATGGAGTTTATTATTCATTGGAATTATTCCATTGACTGCATTGGTTGGAGGATTTGTTGTATGGCTCAAACGTAGAAAAGCATAAGGAGGGCATACACGATGAAAAAAAAGAACACAATATTAATGATTCTTGTTGTAGTATTAGTAGTGCTATGTGCTGGATATGTTGGAATTGTGAAGTACAAAGAAGTACAAGATCAGAAACAGCAAGATGCTTCTGAAGCAGAAGAGGAGGCAAATAAAATTGTTTTAAATCAGATGGATAGCATAACTCGAATTTCTTTTAATACAACGGATGGAGAGTTAGCATTTACTTATCATGATGACTCATGGCATTATGAAGCAGATGAAGCATTTCCGCTTGATGTCAGTAAAATAAATTTAATTCAAAACAATTTAAATCCATTGGAAGCTACGAGAAAGCTGGAGGAAAAAGAAGATTTATCTAATTATGGGTTAACGCAGCCAGCCAAAACAGTGACAGTTACCGATGCTTCTGGTAATCAGAAGGTTTTGAATATTGGAAGTATGAATGAATATTCAGGAGACTATTACGCAAGTATCGCAGGCGATGATAATGTGTATACAATAGGCACAGAACTTGTAAATAGCTTAGACGTTACGTTGGATGATCTGTTGAAACTGGATACGATTCCATATTTGACTGAATCAGATATTACACAGATTGAGTATAAAACGGCAGCCGAATCAGTCGTTTATAAAAAAGAAGAGAGAGTAAAAGCAGCGGAAGAAACAGAGCAGGAAACACAATCTTCTGCAGCAGAAGAAACATCTGCCTCCGCAGCTTCAGAAGCCGAAACGGAAACGGTATGGACGGAAACGAGAAACGGTACGACTGTAGATTTAAATGATAGCAGCAAAATAACAGATGCAATTTCCAATATTTCACAATTAAGTGTTAATTCCTGTGAAGCCTATAACGTAAGTGCAGAGCAGCTTGCTGCGTATGGATTGGATGCGGCAAATAGTAAAGATATTATAATTACTTACAATGATACTACCTCAGAAACACAAGAGCAAAAGACATTTACACTGCATATTGGAAATCTATCGACACAACAAACTTCATATTACTGTGTTCGAATTGATGAATCTACTCAAGTAGATAGAATTGTTGAGTTTAATATTGATGATATTATCAGTAGTTTACAACAGGTAGGAGAGCCAGTACAGGAAACAGAAGCAGAGTCTTCTGATGCAGCTGTAGAATCAGCAGCAGGAAATTAAAATTATAAAAAATAAAGGCAGTTTATTTTAAAAGATTTATTTTAGAATAGACTGTCTTTTTTGTTATGAATAAATTCTCTAATTTCACATATACTAAACTCGATAAAAAGAAAGAAAGGATAGTTGTGAAATGAAAAAGAAATTTTATATGATGATTGTATTGGCTATGTTCGCTATGTCAGCACTGACTGGATGTGGCAATGAAAAAAATGAAAATACGGGAACAGATGGAACTCATATCAATGGCACCGAAGGAACTGCAACGACAGATGAACGTGAGATGGAAGATAGTCGAAGTAGGGAAGAAAATAACACAGAATCGGTAACTTCAGGAACTGCAATAGATAATCGAGATGGCGTTGTTGGAGATGTCATTACTGATGTTTCAGAAGAATTAACTGAGATGGGAGATGATATCAAAGATGCAGTAGAAGGTGGTAGTCAGGCAACAACTGCGGTTGAGACAACGCAGTCCACGCAGGCAAGATAATATGAGTAATAAACGATAAATTTTTAGTACAAGATTGTGGTTGTGTGAAATTTTGCTTAAATGTAGAACGAGCAGTTCTCACTTTATTAGCAATAAAGTACTTTTTAATTTTGCTTGACGAATAAAAAATCTCATGATATAATTCATTTCGGATTTAACAAATTAAAGGATAAAAGCAGGCAAAGAAGTCATTCGCACTTCTTTGTCTGCTTTTTTGTTTTATCCAAAAGAAAGAGAGAATAAAAAGAACAGGAGGAGATACTATGCGCTTAACACCTAAGGAACAAGAAAAGCTTATGCTCCATATGGCGGGAAATTTGGCAAAAGAGCGAAGAGAAAGAGGCTTAAAACTGAATTATGTAGAGGCAGTTGCTTATATTAGTTCTGAATTAATGGAATTGGCAAGAGATGGAAAAGAAGTAACAGAACTAATGCAATTGGGTACAAAAATGCTTACAAAGGAAGATGTGATGGAAGGTGTGGCTGATATGGTTGGAGAAGTTCAGGTAGAAGCAACTTTTCCAGATGGTACAAAGTTAGTTACAGTACACAATCCAATTCAGTAACGAATGTCCAAATAGAATGCTAATAGGAGGTAACAGAATGAAAATTGGAGAAGTAATGCCATTAAAAAGAGAGATTATATTAAATGAGGGAAAGCCAACCGTAACGATAATAGTAGCAAACATTGGAGATCGTCCTGTTCAAGTAGGATCTCATTTTCATTTCTTTGAAGTAAATAAATGTTTATCCTTTGATCGAGAAAAAACATATGGATATCATTTAGATATCCCATCTGGTACATCTGTGCGTTTTGAGCCAGGAGAAGAGAAAGAGGTTACATTAACAGCAATAGGAGGAACAAAGCGAGTTTTTGGATTAAATGATTTAACTTGTGCGCAGATTACAGAGGCATCCAGGGCAGCAGCGATTCATAATGCAAAGTTAAAAGGATTTATTTCCTAATTCATAACGAAAGTAAAAAGATTGGAGGTAAAAGAATGAGCATAAAGATTTCTGGAGAAAAATATGCGATGATGTATGGTCCGACAACAGGAGACAAAGTACGTTTAGCAGATACTAGCCTTATTATAGAAGTAGAAAAAGACTATACTACCTATGGAGACGAAGCCAAGTTTGGAGGCGGAAAAACATTGCGGGATGGTATGGGACAGTCAGTAAAGACAACAAGTGCAGATGGAGATTTAGATTTGGTTATTACCAATTGTTTAATTGTAGATTATACAGGAATTTATAAAGCAGATATCGGAATTAAAAACGGAAAAATTGCAGGGATAGGAAAAGCGGGAAATCCAAGTATTATGGATGGCGTTACTCCTGGGATGACCGTTGGGGCTTCAACTGAGGCATTGGCAGGAGAAGGGATGATTGTAACAGCAGGCGGATTAGATACACATATTCATTTTATTGCACCTCAGCAGGTGAATTGTGCATTATATAGCGGCGTAACGACAATGATTGGCGGAGGTACTGGTCCAGCAGATGGAACAAATGCTACAACCTGTACGCCTGGTCCTTGGAATATGGAAATGATGTTAAAAGCGGCGGAAGAATATCCAATAAACTTGGGATTTTTAGGAAAAGGAAACTGTTCTGATGAAGCATCTTTGAAAGAACAAATAAAAGCAGGGGCAATCGGATTGAAGTTACATGAAGATTGGGGATCAACACCAGCTGCAATTGATCATTGCTTAAATGTGGCAGACAAGTACGATGTTCAGGTAGCAATTCATACGGATACATTAAACGAAGCAGGATGTGTGGAAGATACATTAAATGCGATTGCAGGACGTACTATTCATACGTATCATACCGAAGGTGCAGGTGGCGGACATGCGCCAGATATTATTCGGGCAGCTGGTACACAAAATGTGCTTCCTTCCTCTACAAATCCAACAATGCCATTTACGATCAACACGTTGGATGAACATTTGGATATGTTAATGGTATGCCATCATTTGGATAAAAGGATTGCAGAAGATGTGGCATTTGCAGATTCTCGTATTCGTCCAGAAACGATTGCGGCAGAAGATGTGCTGCATGATATGGGAGTATTTAGCATGATGAGTTCCGATTCTCAGGCAATGGGACGTGTCGGGGAAGTAATTACTCGTACTTGGCAGACGGCAAGTAAAATGAAAGACCAAAGAGGTGTTCTTCCAGAAGATGAGGGACATGGCAATGATAATTTCCGTGTAAAACGTTATATTTCCAAGTATACGATTAATCCAGCGATTACGCATGGAGTAGCAAAATACGTAGGGTCGGTAGAAAAAGGAAAACTTGCAGACTTGGTACTCTGGAATCCAGCATTTTTTGGTGTGAAGCCAGATATTATCATTAAAGGAGGCATGATTATTGCTTCTAAGATGGGGGATGCCAATGCTTCGATTCCAACTTGTCAGCCAGTACTTTATCAGCCAATGTTTGCGGCTCATGGAAAAGCAAAATATGAATCTTGTCTGACTTTCGTATCCAAGGCTGCAATGGAGATAGATGTGAAAGCAAGCTATGGATTGGAAAAAACCATTGTACCAGTGGAAGGATGCCGAAATATTGGAAAGAAAGATATGAAGTTTAATGATAAAACACCAGAGATTACTGTTGATCCAGAAACTTATGAAGTAAAGGCAGATGGAGAAACAATTGTATGTGAACCAGCCAAAAAACTGCCTTTAACGCAGTTATATAATTTGTTCTAAGGTGTAAAGAAAAGGAACTTCCACGAAAGATTCCTTTGGCATATCACGATAAAATACAGAAAACTTCTATCTGGAAGTTTTCTGTAAGATAAAAAACTGAAATGCTATATTCAGAAAAATAATGAGGAGTGTGAAAAAATATGTTAGGTGTATGTTTATTATTTGTGGGAATTGTATTAATCAATAACGGTATGTGCACGCTTTATAAGGTAGATGGAAAGTCCACAGCCGTAATGAATATTTTAACAGGTAGTCTATCTTTGTTTATTAATTTTGTAAATTTAGTGCAGGGTAATTATTATGCAGCAGGTACAGGATTATTATTCTGTTTTACATATTTATTTGTAGCTTTTAGTAAAATTTTAAAACTAAGTCCAATTCCATTTGCATGGTTTTCCACGTTTGTGGCAGTCAATGCAGTAATATTTGGTACCGTGGAGGGGATTTTCGGATCGGAAGCACTTGGAATTGCAGCGGATTGGAGATGGGCTGCAATTTGGTATTTGTGGGCAATTCTTTGGGGAACTGCATTTGTGGAAGATATTTGTGGAAAAAAATTAGGAAAGTTTGTTCCAATTCTTCAAATATTTGAGGGAATTGTAACTGCATGGGTTCCAGCAGTTCTTATGCTGCTTGGAATATGGTAAGGTATAAGAATTGGATTTTGACGAAAAAATATTGTTAGGAACTGGAATATAAAAGTGGGAGGTTATTATGATTTGTGAAACAATTGTTGGAAAATTGAATGAAATCGATACAACTGGAAAAACAATCGAGTATGTGGAAATCGAATGGCATGAGGCGTTTAAAAAGATTCATAAAAAGACAACCAAGGAAGGACGGGAAGTCGGAATCCGATTGAATGATGAAGTACTCTCTAGAGGATTATATGAGGGAGATGTCATTTATGCAGATAGAACATTACTTATTGCAGTAAAAACTCCGCCATGTGAAGTAATTCGGATTCATATCGCACCAGATCATACTTTTATGATCGCAAAAACTTGTTATGAAATCGGGAATCGTCATGCACCGTTGTTCTATGGAGAGAACATCTTTACATTTGTAACTCCATATAATGAACCAATGTTTTTGATGTTGTCAAAATTACATGGAGTAACGGCAGAAAAGACAACGATGAGACTGGATTTTGATAAAAGAATTTCTGCAACTATCCATAATCATCATCATTAAATAAACGAGGGAAAAATGGAATTCACAAAATTACAAGGAAAATTTTTATTATTGCAAATTAATGATGCATTATTTCCGATTGGTGGCTACTCCCATTCTTATGGATTGGAAACGTATATTCAGAAAAATATCGTATACGATATAAAAACTGCATCGGATTATATTAAAAATCGGTTGCGCTATACGATTTGCTATACAGAACTGTTAGCCGCTCGTTTGGCATTTGAAGCAGCAGAACAACAAAATTTGGAAAAAATAAATGAGTTAGAAACGATTATGAATGCGTCCATTGTACCAATGGAATTAAGGGAAGCTGCGAAAAAACTTGGGAGTCGTTTTGTAAAAACGTTGACACATATGCAGGTACCTTATATAACGCCAATCTTTCTCAACTATATGGAATCGCGAAAAGGAAACGTGATCTGCCATCCATGTGCATATGGAGTATTTTGTGCAAGTGTAGGAATTTCAAAAGAAGATGCGTTGCTCAATTACTTATATGCACAGACATCTGCGATGGTAACAAACTGCGTAAAATCGATTCCTTTAAGTCAATCCGATGGACAAAAGATGTTAGTATCGTTTTACACAGTCTTTCAAGAGGTGTTGGATACGGTCAAGAAAAGTGGAGAAGAAATGCTTTGCTTATCAACTCCAGGATTTGATATAAGAAGTATCCAACATGAGCGTTTGTATTCCAGAATTTATATGTCATAATAAACTTCCATGCTCGCTTTTCGGGCGTCACCACGATAGGAAAATAGAAAGGACAATAAAAGTTATGGTAAAAATTGGTGTAGCAGGTCCAGTTGGATCTGGAAAAACAGCTTTAATTGAAGCATTAACAAGGCAAATGGCAAAAGAATACAGCATTGGTGTTATTACAAATGATATTTATACAAAAGAGGATGCAGAATTTTTGGCAAAAAATAGTGTTATGCCCAGAGAACGTATTATTGGAGTGGAAACGGGAGGATGTCCGCACACTGCAATTCGAGAAGATGCTTCGATGAATTTGGAAGCAGTCGATGAAATGATGGAAAAATTTCCAGATATTGAACTATTATTTATTGAAAGTGGTGGGGATAATCTTTCTGCTACATTTTCTCCTGAACTAGTAGACGCTACCATTTTCGTTATTGATGTAGCAGAAGGAGATAAAATTCCAAGAAAAGGCGGACCTGGTATTACACGTTCCGATTTATTAGTAATTAATAAAATTGATTTAGCGCCATATGTTGGGGCTAGTCTGGAGGTAATGGAACGGGACTCTAAGAAAATGCGTGGAAATCGTCCATTTATTTTTACCAATATAAGAGGAAATGAACATATTGAAGATGTGATTGAATGGATTAAGAAAAATGTACTTTTAGAAGGTTTGGAATGAGGAAAAGATGAATAAAAATCAGTTTGGAAAAGTTTCAAAACTCTTTATAAGGGCAGTAACCCGAAATGGAACTACAATGTTGGAAGATTTGTCTTTTACTGCTCCGTATAAAGTAATGAATCCGTTTCAACAAGAAGATGGAAGGATTCAAGTTATGCTTTTAGCAGCGTCAGCAGGAATCATGGAGGGAGATCGGCAAGAGTTTGAGTTCCAAGTAGAAAAAGGTGCAGACTTAGAATTTGTTTCTCAGTCCTATGATAAAATTCATAAGATGCAAACTGGTTGTGCCAAGCGCAACACGAATGTTGTTGTACAAAGTGGTTCTAAGTTTCGATTTAACCCTCAGCCTACCATTCCATTTCAAAGCTCTGCATTTGAAAATCAAATGAAAATTCAATTAGAAGATGATAAGGCTCAGTTTTTTATGAATGAGATTCTCTCTTGCGGACGGGCAGCAAGTGGGGAACAGTTTTTATACCGTTATTATTATAATTATGTGGAAATTTACAGAGCAGGACAACTCATTTATCGGGATAATACGAAGTATGAGCCAAAGTTTTGGAATATGACAGGCTTAGGAATGTATGAATCTTATACACATCTGGCGAATTTGTTTTTTACAAAGAGAGATAGTTCAATTCAAGATGCAGTTTGGGAATTGTTGGAACAGGATTCGGAAATAGAAGGTGGAATTACAAAGTTGGCGAGCGGAGATTATACGGTGAGAATTTTAGGAAGGCGGGCACAGAAATTAGAACAAGTTTCAAGGCAGATTATGGAACGTTGGAATTCGTTTGTGTAGATTTATATTTTTTCGTTCTCTCTCTTTTTGTGACAAAAAATTTATGTTATACTAAATAATAAAAGTATGATATTTCGCAAAGAGAGTGAGAAACTATATGAGATCAGAGTGGGAAAAAGAATGGATTCAGGCAGAGCAGATAATTCAGAAATATAAACAAGAGTATGAGACGGAAGTGGAAGAGAATTATGAGCAATATTATAAAGAATTTCAACAAAAGTTTTCTCCAGAATATTTCGTAAAATTATCTGCTCAATCGCTGTTAGAATCTATTTTTGCGATTGGAGAAAAAGAAAGTATTGAAACATGGTGGAAGAATCACAGAATTGGAGAAAAAGAACGTCAGCCAACGATCGTTTTTTGTAGCAAAGAAAATATTTTTGTAAATAAAGAATATTTAAAAAAATGCTCGAAAAAAGAATTCAATATAATACGCCAAGAAATTTGGGAATGCTGGAAGGCAGGTTTTTCTGTAATTTTGAGAAAAAAGAAATTGGAATCGATCGAAGATTATCGTGCATTTGATCGGGCACTTTGGAAAGTTATGGGAGTAAATGCCTATCATGAGTGGTTTCATGAATATTTGTATTGGATGTTTCCCGATGAATTTAGTATCTGGCATAGTGAAGCATGGCAGAAGCATATTTTATTTGCCTATGGCATTCATCCAGATCATTTCTTTTATGGAAGAAGTGGACAGATCAGCTTATTAATAAGAAAAGCAAATATAACAATGCAGCAATTTTGTACAATATCCTATGCTCAGTTTGGAGAGGTGCGTTCCTTTTTCCGAATTGGAACGTCGAATAAGGGAGAAGACTATTTTTCTGAATGGAAGGAAAATCATATTGCTGCAATTGGCTGGAGCGACTTAGGTCCATTGGATCAGTATATACAGGGAGACGTATTAAATAAACGAGAATTAAGGGAAAAATTACAGGAGCTCTATTATCCAGGGGTAAAACAATTAGCATCCAGAAAAGCAAAGGAATTAGCTAATTTTTATAATAGCACAAATACGAGTATTTTTGTTGCAATGAGAGGAGAACAGCTTTTGGCGTTTGGGGATCAGGTAGGAGCCTATTATTATAATGAAAGTGTCAAATTTTCTCATAGAAAGTCCATTCAGTGGCATTGCTGTTTTCAGGCAGGAGAAAAACTTCCAAATAAATCAGAAGGACTTCGAACTTCCTTTTATGAGTTGAAAGACGAAGAAAATCTTCATTATTTGTATCAGAAATATTATAGCGAAAGAAGAAAATCCAAACAGTCTGTATGGAATGATAGGAATCACCATAAAAGAATGAATGATAAAAAAATAGAACGAGTTCCAAGGGATCATCCACTTCATCCATTGAATCAAATTTTGTATGGACCTCCTGGAACAGGAAAAACGTATTCTCTTGTGGAATATGCATTGGCAATTATAGAAAACCGCAGAGTAAATGATTCCAAACAGACGATTCATAAGCGAAAAGAGCAGATGAAACAATATGAAACGTTCGTTCAAAGCGGGCAGGTTGTATTTACAACATTTCACCAAAGTTATGGATATGAAGAATTTGTGCAGGGAATTCGTCCGAATCTCCAGGCACAGACGATCTCATTTCAAAAAACAGATGGAATTTTTAAACAGATATCGGATCGTGCCTTACAACATCCAGAAAAAAACTATGTTCTTATTATTGATGAAATTAACCGTGGAAATATTTCTAAAATATTTGGAGAATTGATTACATTGTTAGAGGAGGATAAACGAATTGGAGAAATCAATCCACTAGTTGTAACACTGCCATCGGGAGATTCCTTTGCCGTGCCAAATAATCTTTACTTAATTGGAACAATGAATTCTGCGGATCAATCCATTTCCATTATGGATACTGCATTGCGTAGGAGATTTCAATTTATTGAAATGCCGCCACAGGCAGATAAGATTGAAAATAAACAACTGCGAACTGTTTTTCAAATATTAAATCGTTATTTAAAGAGAGAATTAAGAAATACCGATCTTTTAATTGGACATTCCTTTTTTATGAATCGAACCGAAATGGATTTAGAAGAAATATTCAACCAAAACATTATTCCATTATTGTATGAATATTTTTATAACGAAGAAGAAAAAATACGTCAGGCATTGGAGTGCTTAGAAAAAACAGCATTTGAAATAGATTCTTGCAGCAGTGGAAGAATCCGAATTCGAAAAAAGGATGAAAGAAATCATGAATGTACTAGAATATGAAGTAATAAAATGGGAAGAACTTCCAGAGGCGTGGAAAAAAGAGAACGCATTGCTGGAATTGGAACAATTGTTACAAAAGAGTTGGACGGAACGAACCATTTTTTACTGGGATGAAGAGACAGAACGAAATCAGAAATTTATTGATTTTAATCGAGCTGATGGAATAAAAATACAAAATTATGTTGGCAGTCTGCTGTTTAAAGGAGAACAGCTTAATATTTTTCCTAAACTGTTTCAAAAAGAATCACCGAAAGAACGAACAAAATTGGAAGCTTCCATACTTATGAAAAATATTTCGTTTTGGCTTGGATATTGTGATCGAATGAATATTCCGTTTTTTTCTGTTCGAGATTCTTTTTTTGGAAAGCCTAACTTTTTAGAATTATTGATTGCATTTTATGCGAAATATACAAAGGGATTGGTAGAACGACAGCCCTATATTCAGTATGAAAAAAAAGAAGAAAAAGGTGGATTTATAAGAGGAAAATTACTTACCGAAGAGTATTTATTGAAACAGTATCCAACAGGAAGATGGGAACAAATACCATATAAATATTCGGAGTTTACATTGGATAATCCTTTGAATCGTATGATCAAACGAACTTGTCAGTTATTAATGGTTCGAACAAAAGAAGAAGAAAGTAAGAAAAACTTAAGGGCGATAATTGGAAAACTTGCAGCGGTTCAGTTAAGTGCTGACAGTAAAAGGGAATGGGAACGAATTATAATTCCAATTCATCAAAAACCTTACCAGACGGTTCTAACTATGAGTAAGTTTTTTTTAAACTCACTTGGTAATACAGTGGAATCGGGAAAAAATGAATCCTATTGTTTTTTGTTCCCAACAGAGCTTTTGTTTGAGCATTTTGTCAGTGGTTTTTTAAACAGTTTTTTACCAGCGAATGTATCAATAAAAACACAGACAACCGATCAATATTTAGCTGATTTATGGATTAATGGACAAAACATTGGCAAAGCATTTGGACTTCGGGAAGATATTGTAATTCAAACGGAGCGAAATACGATAATATTGGATACAAAATACAAAGAAATTCAGCCACTCAACACTCCAGATCAAAAACGATTTGGTATTTCGGAACAGGATATTCGTCAAATTGCAATCTATGCAGCAAAACGAAAGGCCAAATATGTATTTTTAATTTATCCTTTGTATTGGAAAGAACCATCGACTTCCACCGAAATTACATATCAAATTCAATTACAAACAGAAGAGCCTATTCAGTTGGAAATATTAAAAATACCATTTTTGATTGAAAAAAATGAAGAAGAAACAGAACAAGAATTAAAAAAACAATTTCAAAAAATATACCAAAATTATCTGAAAAAATAAAAAAATAAATTAATAA
>DVHN01000022.1 GCA_018712075.1 Candidatus Fimimorpha faecalis | reverse complement strand
AAATCTATGATGCTATGAAAAGAAAAGAATGGTTTTGCTATATGAGTGATAAAAAAACGGAAGAAAGTGAGAGCGTAATAGTGCTTCCATATGCAATGGAGTTTAATGTAGCAAAACATCTGGAGTTTTCTAAAAATCCGCCATTTCAAATTATGTGCTATGATTGGAAAGAAAAAAGAAATTGTTTGGTTACCTATAAAGATATACAAGTCAAAAATACAATGAAAATGGAAGAACTGATGGAAGAAAATACGGTATTGCATCAATTATATCATGTATTGGCATATGCGGTACGAAGTGCATTGGACGAGATAAAAAATGAGATTGGTAGTAAGGATAATCAAGAGGAAAATACATTACTACTTCCAGAGAATATGAACCACGTGCTTGAGGCTGTTTGGAATGCAGATAGCCGCAAAAAGAACTCCAACTATGAAAGATGTATTAAGAAAAGACTGAAAAATTATAATGAAGATTATAATGATGTATATCGTAAAATGGAAGCGGTTGTATCAAATCATCCAATGGAACAACAGATAAGAGAGTTTATTCAGAACGTATTTTATTATTGGAATGAAGTAGAATTATTGGATGGATCAATGGAAAAGAAATATAATACATTTTTATTGGATTGTTTTTG
This sequence comes from Candidatus Fimimorpha faecalis, assembly GCA_018712075.1. Taxonomy (GTDB): domain Bacteria; phylum Bacillota; class Clostridia; order Lachnospirales; family Lachnospiraceae; genus Fimimorpha; species Fimimorpha faecalis. The sequence goes on along the minus strand of DVHN01000022.1, from coordinate 9,711 downwards.
CAGTGCATGTAAAATGCTGAAATCCCCGAGAAAAAGAAAAAAACTGTTAGATGCATTAAAGCAAATTACTTCAGATGATATGTTAAACCTGATTTTAGGAAAAGATGAAGAACAGTTACTAGGGGAGGCGGCATATTATAATGAAGAGTTGAAATTGACAGAAACATCGTTTTCGTTAATTCAAAATCAAAAGCAATGGATAGATTGTGTGTATGATATATTCAAATCTTATAATTGTAAGGGAGGTTTTGATGAACAAAATAGGATCTGCTTTACAGTACTTTATGAAAAGTTTAATTATCGTGATATCCATAAAAACTTAATGGCTATTAGAGATATGGTTGATATAAGGAGTATTCAACCAGAATCAATACGGGACATTATACAAAAGCGGATAGAAGCAATCAGAGAAAGTAGGATAAAATAACAGATATTTAGACCCAGAAATGGATGAAGTAATTTGTATTTTTGGTAAAATAGGTATAGAAAATAACAAAAGCTGATATAGGAGGAATACAAAATGGAAAATACAATTTTAATTGCAACAATCGGATTTTCTGATCCAATCAGAGGAGAAAAAGATGGACCATTATTGCATATAGTGAGACATTATAGACCAGAAAAAGTATATTTAATCTGTTCAGATAAGATTTTTAATCTGGAAAAAAAGTGGCATTCAAATGAGAGAGCAATTCATATGTTAGATTCTGAATGTAATGTAACAGTAATGGACATGGAAACTGATGATCTGAGTAGTTATGATACAATTTCAAAAAGAATTTTAAGAATATGTGAAGGGATTAAACAAGAAAATTTAAATAAGAAAATTCTATTAAATATTTCTTCTGGAACGCAGCAGATGAATACAATTTTATGTTTGTTGTCTATGGTAGATAAGGAAACCTATTTACCAATACAAGTAAGTAGTAAAGACAATCAAAATACAAAAACTTTTAATCCAGAAGAAGATAGTTTGGAAGAATGGTTTGAAGTGAATATGGATAATGAACCAGATGCGGAAAATCGTTGTGTACAGCCAAAAATGTTGAATTTTAAGAAGCCAGTAACTCAGTTTCAAATTGAATCATTAATTCAAAATTATGACTATTCGGCAGCCTATACATTATATGAGATGAATCGAGATCTTTTTATAGATGATACAGGTATACTGTTATTACATGCAAAGAAACGATTAAATTTGGAGTATAAAGAGGCAAGCAAACTGTCGCAGCAATTAGGTTTGAAAAATGAATTGTATCCCGTGAAAAGGGGTGATATTTCTGAATTGATAGAATTTTATCTAAGCATGGATATTAAGCAAAAGCGTGGAGAATTGAGTGATATGACGCTGAGATTAGAAATTATTACAGAGTATATTGCAAAATACATGCTGGAAAATATTATGAAGATCAGGCTAGAGGATATTACAACGCAGAAAAAGAAGAAAAATTCTATTCTTTATAATACTTCAAGAGAAAAAGCAGAAAAGAAAATGAAAGGAATTACAACATACTTAAATGGGAAATTTAGAGCGGAGTTTGATTGGGGAAAACCGATCAGTGCTAGAACGATGGTATATATTTTGGAATATTTTATACAAAAAACAGAGTTTCAAAAATATAAAACTTATATAGAAGAGTTGGGAAAATTCTTAGATATAGTAGAACAAGTAAGAAACCCAGCAGCTCATACAATTATGGCAGTAACAGATGAAAAAATCTGTTCTGCATATGGAAAAAATTCTGATATATTAATGAAGAAAATAGAAAAGGTGTTACGTTTTATTTTTGGAAATGAGGCACCAGAAGAAGCGTACCACATTTATGATCATATAAATGAGAGAGTTGTAAAGCTGCTCCAAAAAGAAGGATAGGAAAAATTTTCAAAACTAATGTAAAATAGCTGGATATTCTACCCAGACCTTGTATAGCTGCTTGGAGAAAGATTGTATAATAAGATCATGAAGTTTATAAGTTTTCTCTATTTGTTCAAGGAGGTATATTATGACGAATTTTGTTGATCGTATTGCAGCTGGAGCTCAGGGTGCTGTTCATGGAGGAACGGCTGGAGCTTCAATCGGTGGTTCAATTGTAAGTGCAGTTTGCTCTATTGGTGGTTCTGTTGTTGGTCCAGTTGGTACCTTTTTTGGAGCATCAGTTGGTGCTGGTGCTGGAGCATCAATTGGTGGTGCAATTGGTGCGGTAATTGGTTTTGTCGGAGGGATTACCTCCGACTAATCCAATTACCTTAAATTCAATAGATTTTACTTGAAAATATATAGAAAATAAAAAATACTTAGAAAAATTTGAAATAAGTTATTGAAAATCAATGAGGAATGTAGTAAAATTTTATAAAAATATACAAGATATTGTCGAGATGATTTGGAGGTTTTATTAAAAATATATATTTTAGTAAAATTAGTAATTACTAGAGAATTATAATAAAATTTGAATTTTACCAGGAAAATTTCATATTTTCACTGAATGCAGGAAAGATTCCATTGCGAAGAGAAACAAGTATTGAGGTACAAGTATTTTCTGAGAGGTTATGTAATAGTGATTTGATTATGAATGAATAACAAATCAGATTGACTGTGGAAATGGGGAAGAGATCTGTTCGACCTATTCTTAAATTTACATTATGGAGGTAGAAATGTTGAAAAAAATCCAATTAACATTACAATCAGAATATCAGATAAGCTTACCGATGTCATCTTTATTTCATGGCGTACTTATTCAGCAGTTATCGAGAAATTATGCGGAAAAGATGCATGAAAGTACAGTACGACCATACAGTCAATTTTTAAATGAAGCTTTGAATCAATGGAATATCCAAGTAGTAAATGAAGAAGCAGCAGAAGAAATCGAAAAACCTATCTTGAAAGATGATTTTTCTGTTTTATGTTTAGAAAAGAGAGGGTGGAATATTCCAATTACAGAGAAAAAAGTTATTGTAAAATCTTATGATGAACTTCTGAAAGAAACTTATTTTGGGAATTGTAAAAGATATATTACAATAAAGTTTCTTACACCCACTGCATTTAAACAGAAAAAAAATTATGTCTGCTATCCAGATATTCGACTATTATTTCAAAGTATTATACAAAAGCATGATGCGATTCAGAACAAAACGAAATTTCAAGATGAACAGGTATTAGAAGATATTATAGAGTATACGAAAATTGCAAGATATAATCTAAGAACTAAGCCATTTGACTTAGAGGGGATTCGGATACAGGGATTCGTTGGAACTGTAACGTTAAAAATCGGGGGCCCACAGATGTTGGTAAATCTTATACATTTTTTGTTGTCATATGCTCAATATTCAGGAGTTGGGATCAAAACAGCAATTGGAATGGGAGCTATGATTGTGAAAGAAGAACGGAGGAGAGAAGATGGAAAAACGGAAAAAGGAGCTAATTATTGGAAGTCTATTTCATGATATTGGAAAGCTAGTTTATCGAACGGGCGAAAACAAAAGCCATGAAGAATCGGGAGCTAATTTTCTAAAAAATCGACTTGATATAGAAAATATTAATATTCTGGAGCAAGTGAGATATCATCATGGAGAAACATTAAGAAAAGCTTTTATTGGAGAAGATTCCCTTGCCTATATTACTTACATTGCAGATAATATTGCGGCTGGAATGGATCGTAGAAAAACAGAAAACGAAGAAGGATTTCAGAGGACGAAAGCATTGGAAAGTGTTTTCAATATCTTAAATAATAATGATGAAAAAAAGAGCTATACAGAAAGAATTCTAGATATAGAAGACATCCCTTATCCTAAAGAGGGAAATGTAGAATATAGTGCTAAATTTTATAGAAATATTTTAAATGAGGACATTATTGCACCATTGAAAGAACATCCATTGGAAGATTTATCTTGTAATTCGATTTTAAAACAGTTGGAAAAATGTCTTACTTATATTCCTTCTTCAACTGTAAAGAACGAACGAGCCGATATTTCTCTTTATGATCATGTAAAAGTAACAGCAGCAATTAGCAGTTGCATTTTGGATTATTTAGATTCAAAAAAAATTACTTCATATAAAGAAGAATTATATAAAAGATCGCAAGAATTCTACAATAAAAATGTATTTCTACTTTATAGTTTAGATATATCAGGAATTCAGTCATTTATTTATACGACAAGTTCAAAAGGGGAATTAAAGGCATTACGTTTTCGATCCTTTTATTTAGAAATTTTAATGGAGTATGCAGCAGACGAATTATTAAATCGTTTAGAACTTTCAAGAGCAAATTTATTATATTTAGGTGGAGGACATGCGTACTTCATTTTGCCAAATATAAAAAAGGTACAAGATCAATTGGAGCAATATGAAGCAGAGTGGAATCGGTGGTTTTTGGATGTATATCAGACGGAACTTTTTGTGGCAGGAGCGTTTCAAGTTTGTAGTGCAAATAAGTTAAAGAATAATCCAGATGGAAGTTATTCTGAACTGTTTCAAAAACTTTCAAGAAAACTTTCAGAGAAAAAAGGTCGTCGTTATACTGCACAGCAGATCATTCAATTAAATAGTCAGAACAAAGTAGACGGAGAAAGGGAATGTAAATCTTGTCACCGAGTTGGCAAATTATATGAAGATAAAGAAAAAGGAGAGTACAAATGCGAGATCTGTACGAGCATTGAAAAAATGTCTCCTAAAGTTGTAAAGGAAAATATGGTATTTGCTCTTAATAAGGTAGAAAATAAGTTGGAATGTTTGCCAATGCCGTTTGGAAGATTTCTACATATAATCTCTAACCAAAAGGAAGATTGGAAAGATTATGATTATATTTATCAAAAAAATCAAATGACATTAGAAGATAGGATGGTAAACATTTGGGTAGGCGATTATAGGAAAAGAGAAACGTTTGCAGAACTGGCAAATGCGTCTCAAGGATTATTTATGGAGGAGAAAACTGGAATTCGTCGTTTAGCAGTGTTGAGAGCAGATGTAGATAACTTGGGACATGCTTTTACATTGGGATTTCAGCATAAAAATTATGGAGGAAAATATGCAACGATCTCTAGGACAGCAACATTTTCGAGAAAAATGTCCATGTTTTTTAAGCTCTATATTAATCAACTATTAAAGAATGGTCATTGTTATATCAATGAAAAAATACCTGGAGAACGAGAAGCAGCAATTGTTTATTCTGGAGGTGATGATGTTTTTATCGTTGGAAGTTGGGATGATATCATTGGATTTGCAGTTGATTTATATGATGGATTGAAAAGATATACGCAAGGAACACTCACTATATCGGCAGGAATAGGACTATATCCAGAAAAGTATCCTATTTCTGTTATGGCAAGAGAAACTGGAGAATTGGAAGAATGTTCAAAAAATATGGATGGAAAAAATGCGATTACCTTATTTAGTGAAGACAATACCTATCACTGGGATGTATTTATTGAAAAGGTGTTAGGTGAAAAATTAGAACTTCTAAAGCAATTTTTTGCAGCTTCCCAGCAATATGGTAAATCATTTTTGTATCATTTATTAAAACTGCTGAAAAATCAAGAAGAACCAATTAATCTTGCCCGTTATGCATATTTGCTTTCCAGAATGGAACCAGGAGAATCAGCATCTAAAGAAGAAAAACAACGATACAAAGAGTTTTCTCAAAAGATGTATGAGTGGAGAAATAATAAAGAAGATACTAGGCAAGTAATAACTGCAATTACGTTGTATGCGTATTTAATCCGCAGCAGAGAGGAGAACGAAGAAAATGAATAATTGGGAAAATAATAGAAATAGAAATTCATATAGAAACAAAAATACTTTAAATGACCAAGCTAAATCAGATAAAGCTGTATTGGAGAAGAAAGATAGTGATAATGTATTAATTTTAGATAAAATAGGATATGTGACACAGGCAGAAAAAGTTATACAGGAAATGAATAAGAATAAAAATAAAATAACAACAACTAAAATTAGAAGTATTTTAAGAATGCTGAATCAGTTACAAAGAGAGGCTGTTCAAAGACAGACGGAAGAGCTAGATGAAGAATTTCAGAGTAGCTTGCAATATTATAAAATGAGATGTGTATATGAAGCAGGGCGTGAACCTACGGTCAAAACCTTTATGGAAAAGAGCCAATTGATTGCTTTGGTAGATTGGATTGGATCAAGTAAGAATAACTTTTTGTTATATTGTCATTATGTAGAAGCATTAGTTGCCTTTCATAGGTATTATGGTGGAAAAGATAAATAGTATCTGCTGATCAGAGGGTTTCTGGTTTTTAAGCGCAGCGGAGATGAAGCTTATGAGATAATAGGAGGAAAAGAGATGTTTGCGAAAGTTAAAATTACAGGAAAAATTTGTGTAAAGACAGGATTGCATATTGGAGCAGGAAATAGTATTGCTGCGATTGGCGCCGTAGATGCACCAGTAATTCGGGATGTTCTGACGCAGAGTCCAATCTTGCCAGGAAGCAGTCTAAAAGGAAAGATGAGGACATTATTAGCAAAACAATATAATGATGGAATAAAATCATGTGATGATGATGATGAAAGGATTATCCGTTTATTTGGAACGTCTCAGAAGGATAGTAAAGGGATGATAAAGGGAGGACGATTGTTATTTTCTGATATGATTATGGATAATCAAAAAGAATTGGAAGCAAAGGGAGCGATATCCGATACAGAAATAAAATTTGAAAATACCATTAATCGTTTCACAGCAGTTGCAAATCCAAGACAGATTGAACGTGTTATTTCTGGAGCAGTATTTCCATTGGAAATTATCTATAATATGGATGACGATAAGATGGAAGAAGATTTTCAGACATTGAAAGATGCATTTATCTTATTACAGTATGATTATTTGGGAGGACATGGTTCAAGAGGATATGGTAGAGTAGAAATTCAGGCACTGGATATTCAAGTTTGTGTTGGAACTGTGGAAGATAAATTGTTGGAAACTTGTAGGAATTTATTGAAAGAGGTATGAGATGGAGTATAAAGTATGCAAGCTGAAGTTTAAAACAGGTGTACATTTAGGGAAGGGGCGCCTAACTGATGCAGAATGTACATTACATGCTGATACATTATTCTCTGCACTTTGTATAGAAGCAATACGAAGTGGAGGGGAAGTGAAATTGAAATCGTTGGTGAACGATGCAAAACAAGATAAGATAAAAATTTCAAATGGATTTCCTTATATTGGAAAAACATTATTTCTTCCAAAACCAATGATTCCTCTTGAGAAAAAAGAGACTCAAGAAGAGAATAAAAAAGAGTATAAAAAGCTGCAATATATATCTGCAAAGAATTTTTCTGTTTACTTAGCTGGAAATTTAAATCCTACAAAAGAAAGAGAACAGTTGAAGTATCTTGGAAAAGAAGCATTTCAAGATAAAGTGGCAATTATTGATCGTGTAGAATCAGAACCATATCATATTGGCGTTTATTATTTTTATTCCAATGCAGGACTTTATTTTTTAATGGGGTTTGAGAATGAAAAAATTTGGAAAGAAGTAAGAGAACTGCTGAATATAGTTGGAATAGAAGGAATTGGAGGAAGACGTTCTTCTGGTCTTGGGAAATTTGAAATAGAAGAAGATGTAATACCAAACGAATTAAAACTATATTTAAAAGATCCAGAAAAAATGACCAATAAAATGACTCTTTCTCTTTGTCTTCCACGGGAAGATGAATTGGAAAAAAGTATGGAAGGAGCTTCCTATTTAATAGAAAGAAGAAGTGGATTTGTGGCTTCTGAAAATTATGCGAATACATGGAGAAAGAAAAGAGATTTGTTCTGCTTTCAAGCTGGTTCTGTTTTTAAAAATACATTTTCAGGTGATGTATATGATGTTGCTATGAATGGAAACCATTCGGTATACCGCTATGCAAAACCATTTTTTATGGGAGTGAGTTTATGAGCATAATAGAAACATATAAGATAACAGCAAGAACACTGTCTCCTGTTCATATCGGTTCAGGAGAGAAGATTGGAAAAAAAGAATATTGGTATAATAAGAAAAAAGGACAAGTTGGTATACTCGATATGCAGGCATTTTATAAAGGATTAACAGAAAAAAAATTATTGAATGAATTTATGAACTATATGCTTTTTGAAAAAAAGCAGTTATTATACCAATGGATGAATACACAAAATATTACACAAGAGGAACTAAGAGAATGGACTAAATATGTCTTAAGTACAAAAGATGCGGAAATTGAGAGCAATAAAAACAGAGATATTTTATTGTTTTGTAAAAATGCATATGGTATGCCGTATATTCCAGGAAGTAGTATCAAGGGAGCTCTTCGTACCTGTTTGTTAACTGCTCAGATTTTAGAAAAATTAAAGAAAAATCCAGAAGAGTATAGAGAAGAAAAAAATAAAATAATAGAAATTTGCGAAAAAAAAGCGAATATGACGAATGATAAAAAGAAGAAAGAATTACAAAAAATAGAAGAACTACTGGAACAGAAAGAATTCTATACTTTAATCCGGAAAAATGAAAAGGAAGAACTCGAAAATAGAGAAAAAGCAACAATGGATTGTATGGCAGGAATTCGAGTATCTGATAGTAATCCGTTGGATATAAAAAAATTAACATTATGTAAAAAATTAGATATACCGAGAAGAGGGAAAGAACAAGAACTTCCTATTTATAGAGAATGTATAAAGCCTAATACAGTATTTACATTTGAAATTAGTATTGATACAAGTGTTTGGACACAGAATGGAAATGCTATACCATATACAATTGAAGATATTAAAAAAAGTATTGATATAATGTTTTCTTATTATCAATCGGTATTTTTGGATAAATTTCAAGAAAAAAATCGGTATCAGGCAGGAACATTCTGCTTAGGAGGAGGAGTAGGATACCCTTCTAAAACAGTGACTTATCCAATTCTTGGAGAAGAAAACTGGAAAATAGTAAGTGAAATCTTAAGTGAGGTTACAAATGAAGATAGAAAAGCTGACTGGGAAAGTCGTATTGCACCAAGAGTAAAAAAATGTACCAATTATGCAGGTAGAACCTATGATATGGGTATTTGTCGATGGGATAAGACAGAGAAGATATAAAAATCACTTTTTAATATGTTATTGTGTGATCTATTTTAAGATAGATCATACAATATACATTTTTAGCCGCACCTTGAAAATAAAAGAAAAAATGGATGTTCTGAGAAAAAATAAAAGAAAAATAGCAGAGAAAAAAATTATAGCCGCAAAACGGATTTAAAAGCCTGATAAAATAAAGAATACAGAATACAGGGTTAAGAAAAGAAAACCCCGAAAGGGGACGGAAACAATGAATTTGTCACGGCAATAACAAGCACAGTCAAACCAGTTAAGAAAAGAAAACCCCGAAAGGGGACGGAAACGGAAAGAAATGCTAATAGAAGCAGTCGAAGAATTCGTTAAGAAAAGAAAACCCCGAAAGGGGACGGAAACGTAATTAGCTCCATTTTTCAGTGCTTCTTTCATCTTTGCTGTTAAGAAAAGAAAACCCCGAAAGGGGACGGAAACTTGAAAACCTTTAACGCCTATAATGCGCCCTTGATCGGTTAAGAAAAGAAAACCCCGAAAGGGGACGGAAACTGTCGGTAGGAGGTTAAACCGTCAGAAAGGAAAGATATGTTAAGAAAAGAAAACCCCGAAAGGGGACGGAAACCGAAGTTCTTTTCCAAGCATTGACAGATCGAAATAGCCATTAAGAAAAGAAAACCCCGAAAGG
>DVHN01000021.1 GCA_018712075.1 Candidatus Fimimorpha faecalis | reverse complement strand
GGACTTTCACCCTTTAGAACGTGTGCCCGCCGGGCACACAATGATATTGGGGTCAAATGATATTTTGACCCCAATATTATTTAATCTCGAAAATCAGTTACTTCAAAATCATCATCGTCTTCCAATACCTGTTTCAAGTTTCGTTTTAAAGGTTTTTCTTCGTCCTTTGATGATTCTGTTTCCACGTCTGGCTGTAAATCTGCTTCTTTCTTTGATGCCAAATCATTAAACGTCTTATTTAAAGAATCCATATCTATTTCCTCTTGCGTATCAGAATCTTCCCCAGATTCTTGAAATTCTTCTGTAGAATTTTCTTCTTCCTGGCTAACTTTATTCCATTCTTCTTGCTCTAAAGCAGCTAATTCTCTTTCAATTGCTTCATCTGGATCTAATTCTTCTTCGTCATCCTCATAGTCATCTTCTCCATCTTCATATAACTCATCGTCATATAATTCATCCTCTTCATCTTCTGGCTGATCCATTTTCTTTTTCAGATAACGATATAATAGAATTCCTGCAATAATTAAAACAGTAATTCCAACTGCTCCTCCTCCAAAAATAGCAATTTTTCTTAGTAATTCATCTCGGTCACTTGTATCTTCTTGTAAAACAGAATCTCCACCAATTATTTCACTGCTTCCCGATTCTCCTGATTCTGCATCCGCTGGATCTAAACTTTGTCCGTAATAAGATTCAATCACTCCTGTCTCAATATTTACATGATATAAACTTCTCACATTTTCTTGGTTAATCAAATAAACAATATAATCTTCCTTTGGAGTTTCTCCTTCTGTTGGTTTCCAAGATGGTAATGTTTTTCCATTAACGGAAATTTTTGTAGATTCCAGCCCTTCTAATAGTTCAGAACCTTCCTCTAAATCCAAAAATATGTATTCATCAGAGGAAGAATTTATTTTCACAAACGGAATACAGCTATCTTTTCCCTCATTATAAACATAAAAGTTTGCTGTTTCTCCATCATCCTTTAGGTAAAAAAGAATCAACCCACTTTTGGATTCCGCAATTTCAATTTCTTTTCCTTTATAACTATACGTTACAATATCAAATTCATCTGGTACTTTCGACTCATCAATATCCCTTTCAATTTCTAATGTTTTACCATTAAACAATGAAACAGTTATTGGATCTTCCTCCGTCGTCTGTTCTGGCGTCGTTTGTACTGGTGTCGTCTGTTCTGGCGTCGTTTGTACTGGTGTCGTCTGCTCTGGCGTCGTTTGTACTGGTGTCGTTTGTATTGGTGTTGTTTGCTCTGGCGTTGTTTGTTCTGGTGTCGTTTGTATTGGCGTCGTCTGTTCTGGCGTTGTTTGAATTGGCGTCGTCTGTTCTGGTGTCGTTTGTATTGGCGTCGTCTGTTCTGGTGTCGTTTGTTCTGGCTTCGTTTGTTCTGGTGTCGTTTGCTCTGGCTTCGTTTGTTCTGGTGTCGTCTGCTCTGGCGTCGTCTGTTCTGGTGTTGTCTGTGTAGTAGCTGGAACGCCTGGCTCTACCAATGCTCCACTTTCTATTACTTCTCCCTCAATCAATGATTCATCTTCATATAATTTTTCTTCCCCAGACTCTGTTCCAGAGGCTGTAACTGGTACAAATACCGTTGCTGCGCTTACAGCAATTCCTATCCATATACCTATTAATTTTTTTCGATATTTTCTCATGATTATTCTCCCGTCAGTATTTATTCTGAATTATTGCTCCCATTGGTCAACAAGACCTTTCTTCACACTAAACTACATAGACAAAAGTTTCTTTACAGCCTGCTGCATTTCTGGAGCACTTCGATAAGAACGAATCAATTGTTTTTCTTCATTGCTTAAAATCAAAACTCCATCTTCTTCTTTATAACCAAATGTATTCAGGACATCATCAATATGATACATACAACATAAAACTAAAAGCGTATTGGCTGTTGGTTGTGTTTGTCCACTTTCCCACCCATAAACGGTTTTCGGCGCAGCAAAAATACCATTCGCCTTTAAACGTTCTGATACCTCCATTACTGTGAGATGATTCATCTTTCGACATTGTTTTAACATTTCTGCAATTTTAGGATTTTTCACTTTTCTATCCTCCAAAACAAGTTTTCTCTTCTGTCCTTTGTAAGAAAAATATCGGATTCCTTACAATAATCATAATGTTAATGTAGAATAAGCTAAAGATTATTTTCTTTCCTATTAACAGTATGCCCAATCTTATTCAAAGTAACCTTTATTATTTTTAACATTACTTTAATGTATACTATATACATGACACTTTCATTATAAATGTTGCCTCAGAAAAGTCAACCTGATTTTTATTTTTTTTGTTTATAATAATACAAATTTCTTTTCATCATAACGGATGAAAGATTTCACGGGATGGTATATCACAAATTAAGAAGAAAGTACCGAACATTGACGCAAAATCCAAATAGATTCTAGTCAAAGACGGTACTTTTCTTTTGTATATCGTGATATTGGAAATATTAAGTTTCTAACAAAGTTTTTATATTTAGTTTATCATTTCTTTATGCTTCATCAATTGCTTTGCCGATATCATTTCTCTTATACTTATTTTCAAATTGAATCCATTCTGTTGCAGCGTAGGCATTGGCTCTCGCCTGTTTTAAGTCGCTTCCTTTTGCAGTTACTCCAAGCACACGACCTCCATTTGTAACAATCTTGTCATCTGACAGCTTTGTCCCTGCATGGAATACATAATAACCATTTTTTCCCTTAAAGGTATCAAGCCCTGCAATTGGATAACCCTTTTCATAATGTTCTGGATATCCATCGGATGCTAATACAACACAGACTGCCGCATTCTCTTCAAAATCCAATTGAATTTTATCTAATGTTCCATCAATACAAGCTTCAAAAACGTCTATAATATCATTTTTCATACGAGGCAGTACAACTTGCGCCTCTGGATCTCCAAAACGAGCATTATATTCCAATACTCTCGGTCCATCCTCTGTAAGCATTAAACCAAAGAAAATAATTCCTTTAAATGGTCTTCCTTCTGCTTTCATAGCATCGACAGTTGGCTGATAAATATACTTCTGACAAAATTCATCTACTTCTGGGGTATAGAATGGGCTTGGAGAAAATGTTCCCATACCACCAGTGTTCAACCCCTGATCTCCGTCCTTTGCACGTTTATGATCCTGAGCAGATGTCATAATTCGAATCGTATTACCATCTACAAAGGAAAGAACAGAAACTTCACGTCCTGTCATAAATTCTTCTATTACAATTGTATTTCCAGCATCTCCAAAATGCTTATCCAGCATTAATTCCTTTACTCCGTCCTTTGCTTCTTGCAATGTATTACAGATCAATACTCCTTTTCCAAGTGCCAGACCATCGGCTTTTAATACAATTGGCATTTTAGCAGTTTCTAAATAGGCAAGTGCCTCTTCTGGATTATTGAAATTTTCATAAGCAGCTGTTGGAATGTGATATTTTTTCATCAGATCTTTCGAAAATGCTTTAGAACCTTCCAAAATTGCTGCATTTTTACGAGGTCCAAATACTCGCAGTCCCTCTGCTTCAAATGCGTCTACAACACCTCCAACAAGTGGATCATCCATTCCAATCACAGTCAGATCAATTTTCTTTTCTTTTGCAAACGCAACTAATTTATCAAATTCCATCGCTCCAATTGGAACACATTCTGCAATTTCTCCAATTCCTGCATTACCTGGTGCACAATATATTTTTTCTACCTTTGGGCTTTGTGCTACTTTCCATGCAATTGCATGTTCTCTTCCGCCGCTTCCAACAATTAATACTTTCATAGTGCCTCCTGTTCTGCTACCATTTTTGCATTATGGTAGAATCTTCACTTTTCCATCTACGACTTGTACTTTACCTTGGGCAATTAATTCAATTGCCTGTGGCATTATTTTCCATTCCGCCTGCTCCATTACACGGCGCTGCAATACTTCAGGACTATCTCCCTGCTGTACTTCTACCGCTTTTTGCAAAATAATTGGTCCCGTATCCGTTCCTTCATCTACAAAATGAACGGTTGCACCCGTTACTTTTACTCCTCTTTCCAGTGCTTTTTCATGCACAGTTAATCCATAATATCCTTTTCCGCAAAAGGCTGGAATTAGAGATGGATGAATATTGATAATTCGATTCCGATACTTTTTCACAAGCGCTGGAGGAAGAATCAGAAGACATCCCGCAAGCACAATCAAGTCAACATGATAAGAATCAATTGCTTCTAAAAATGCTTCATTAAATGCTTCCCGATTGGAGAAATCTTTTGGCGAAATACATTTTGCTTCAATTCCAGCTTTTTTTGCACGCTCCAAAGCATATGCTTTTTTATTATTGCTAATTACAAATTCAATGGATGTATTATGAATCGTGCCTGCATGAATCGCATCAATAATTGCTTGCAGATTTGTACCGCCTCCACTGACCAGTACACCAATTTTCATCATAACAATGTAACCCCTTTTTCTCCATTTTCAATATGACCAACTACATATGCTTTTTCTCCAGCTGCCTCAATTGCTGCAATTGTCTTCTCTACATCTTCAGGGGCAATTGCAAGAACCATTCCAAGTCCCATATTGTAAGTATTGTACATCATTTTTTCTTCAATATTTCCTTCTTTTTGAAGTAATTTAAAGATTGGAAGTACTGGATAACTATCTTTCTTAATTACCGCATGTTTCCCATCTGGAAGCATACGTGGCACATTTTCATAAAATCCACCGCCTGTAATATGGCTGCATCCTTTGATTGTTACACCTGCTTTTTTTATATTCGCCAATGTTTTTACATAAATCTTTGTAGGAGTGAGTAATGCATCTCCAAGCGTTGTACCCAGCTCTTCTCGATAAGTTTCTAAATTTTCCTTTGTCATTTCAAATACTTTACGCACAAGTGAAAAACCATTGGAATGCACTCCGCTGGAAGCAATACCGATTAACACATCTTTGTCTGTAATTGTCTCACCTGTAATCAAGTCTTTTTCATCGACTACACCAACCGCAAAACCAGCCAAATCATATTCATCAATTGGATAAAATCCTGGCATTTCGGCCGTTTCTCCTCCAATTAATGCTGCATTGGACTGTGCACATCCGTCTGCTACTCCCTTTACGATCATAGCAATCTTTTCTGGTATATTCTTTCCGCATGCAATATAATCCAAGAAGAATAACGGCTCACCGCCCGCACATGCAATATCATTCACACACATTGCCACACAGTCAATACCAACTGTATCATGTCTGTCCATAATAAATGCCAATTTTAATTTTGTGCCAACGCCGTCTGTTCCAGATACTAGTGTAGGTTTTTCCATATTTTTAAATGCTTCCATCGAAAATGCTCCAGAAAATCCTCCGATATTCGTCAACACCTCTGGTCTCATTGTCTTTTTAATATGTTCCTTCATTAATTCTACAGACTTATATCCAGCCTCGATATCTACTCCTGCGTTTTTGTAATCCATATTATCCTCCTTATTGAAACTCAAGCTTTTGCTTTGATTTACATTTGTATTAAATATTCTTGGTATTTGATCTCTTCCAGCTTGGCTGCTTTTTTCTCTACCATCGTCTCCAGAGATTTTGCATATTCCTCTATACGTACAGAAAGTTCTTCATCCCCAATTGCAACAATTTTAGCAGCCAATAATCCTGCATTTAACGCTCCATTAATTGCTACCGTAGCAACAGGTATTCCAGGAGGCATCTGACAAATGGAATACAGCGAATCGACTCCACCAAGCGCCTTTGTCTGTACTGGTACTCCGATTACTGGAAGTACTGTCATAGCGGCAGTCATTCCAGGAAGATGCGCTGCACCACCCGCACCTGCAATGATAACTTTTAATCCTCTTTCTTTTGCAGAATGTGCATACTCATACATCTTATCTGGTGTACGGTGAGCAGAAACAACGGTTAATTCATAAGGAACGTTCAACTGATCTAACATTTCTGCTGCTTTACTCATTACTGGCAAATCAGAATCACTTCCCATAATAATACCAACAACTGGTTTCATGTGTATCTCCTCCTAAACTAAAATTTTCTTATGTGCCATGCACAATATCTATCGGAAAGAAAGCGCCTGATGTGCTTTCCTTACCTGCTCCAACGCTTCTTCAATGGTATCGGCAGTCGCAGTAATATGTCCCATCTTTCTACCATTTACTACCTTTTCTTTTCCATAAATATGGACTTTTACATTCGGATTTTTATAAGCCTCTTCAAGTCCAAGTAGTTCTGCTTCAGAAGCAGAATGATCTCCAATAATATTTTTCATTGCAGTTGGACGAATCAAACTAGCATTTCCCAATGGAAGTCCCAAAATTGCACGCACATGCTGTTCATACTGAGATGTATAGCATCCCTCAATCGTATAATGTCCAGAATTATGCGGACGTGGAGCTAATTCATTGACAAGAATATGTCCTTCTTTTGTAACAAATAACTCAATGCATAACATTCCATACGCATCAAACGCCTTTAAACATTCTTTTGCAATTTGCATCCCTTCCGCTTCGGTCTCTTTACTAATCCGAGCTGGCACTGTAGTTTCATCTAAAATACTATTTTTATGAACATTCTCTGCAATCGGATATACTGCAATATCCCCGTTTAGGCTTCGACATGCGAGGATAGACACTTCTTTTACAAAATCAATACATCGCTCTACCATCAGTTCTACTTTTCCTGCTCCAAGTGCCTGATATCCTTTTTCAATTTCATCTGGATTAGAAATCACATAATTTCCTTTTCCATCATATCCACCCGTACAAGTTTTCAATATCAACGGGTAGGAAAACAGTTCTGCACTATGTTCAATATCTGCTTGAGATTTAACTGATAAAAAATCTGGCACTGGAATTTCATGCTTTCTCAGCCATTCTTTTTGCCGGAGCTTATTTTGTATTCGTTCCAATGTCTTACTCGATGGATAAACAGGCGTTCCTGAAGCTTCCACTTCTTTCAAAGCTTCCACGCTAATATGCTCAAACTCATAGGTTACTACATCTACTCGAGATGCCATTCGTTTGATCGCTTCAATATCTTCAAACCCTGCAACAATATGAGAATCTGCGATATTGTGAGCAGGACATTTTACTGTCGGGTCCACAATAACAAACTCATAATCCATACGCCTTCCGTCTAAAATCATCATTTTGCCCAGCTGTCCGCCGCCAATAATACCAATTTTTTTCATCTGCGTCCCCTCGCAATCTTATTTGATCTTATAACCATTCCGTCAACATTCTACTAATAATTGACTCAAACGTCAACTACTTTTCCAACGTTAACCAAGTAATTTTATTCGATCTGCAATGCCTTATTTAACTCTTCCGTTCCAGGTAATACAAATCTGGAATTTCGTATAATTGGAATTTCCGTTCCATCTGCTCGAACAACATCAATTGCTCCTAGTTCATCATATGGAATCGTGGCATCTGTATGACAGGCAAAATATGCCTTATGCGGATCGGTCTTCCTCAAAACAGAACATTCATTGTCTCTTGCAATGATCTCTTTTCCATCTGGATTAAATACGGCCAGATCTTCACTATGAGAATAGCAAGTATCTCCTACTGCAAAATGAGGTCCTGTTTTTTCTGCAATCAAAATCGGCAGTCTTCTAAATATATTATATTTTTGCGCCATGGCATAGGCAGTCGTATTGGTACCAATTGCGAATTCTCCCATTGGTAAGGTTTCTCTATGATACATCAGATTTTCCTTGATATACGCCCGATTCTCCTCTTCAGAATCAAAATTCTTACAAGTATAACTGGAGATCATTCCATCTTTAAATGTAAGCTCTAATTCTTTATATTCTAATCCCCTCATAAATACACGGCTAATATGCAAAATACCATTTGTTCCTTTCAAAATGGGAGAAGTAAACACCTCTCCAACTGGAATATTCACATCCGCAGTACAATTTTCAAAATTGGTTTGCTTTTCTGGATCGGTTAATGGATGAAGTTGAATCACTAAATCCGTCTTATTCTCGTTTCTTCCTTTTACTCTCACAAACTTTCCCTGATCCAATGCATCAATAATTATTTGCTGAATCTTTATATATTTCTCATTATCCAGCGTATTTACTTTCATCGTCTCTTTAAAAATCTCTTCAAACTGATCTCCAATTTCTGGAACTGGAAATGCAATAATCGTAAAGCTTGTCTCATCTTCTGGTATATATTCATTCATAATGGAACGAGTTTCACTTGCCAGCTCAATACTGAGTGTTTGCTGTTTCTCATTCAGTCGATAAGAATCTGCATTATTTTTCGGTTCAAATGGAATTTCCCCAAATGTTTCTAATACGACTGGTCCTGCATAGCGTCGTGCTTCTTCTTTCCGCTCTTCATATGTGACACGAAATACTTGCGACCTGCGTTCTTTATACTGTCTATCTAAATACACAGCCTGATCATACCGATGGTCGTATTCAAACTGACGATTTGCAGGTGTAGTTGTAATTGTAATATGACGATAGGTCGGCTTTAATCCCTTCTCCTCCCAGAGCGGTAAACTAGCCTTAATTAACGGTTCCAAACCAATTGCATAGCGAAGTTCAAAGCGATCTTTTTTAGACAAATCCCTCTTCGTTACTTCAAACCCTCTGCAATATCCATTCACAAATGTAGCAGCCGTTTGTTTTAACGTTTCTTTATCCATTTTATTTAAAAACTCTGCCATCTTTCGTTCATTTTCTGTTATATTCATGCCATATTTATATAAATAACGTAAATCCTCATCGGACTGTTCTATAATTTGCTCATAAACAGTATTACCTGTGATTAGCAAATCTTCGATTTGTTGGCGTGCAAACAAATCACTATAATCACTGAAAAACCAATAAACCGTATCTTTTACAGACAAAAACTCTGTTTCTTCCTGTTCCATCAAATTATAAACTTCAATAAACAATTCTGCATAAACGATAAAGTTCTCTAACCGCTTTGCATATGCAAATACAATCATTTGATACATCTGTGCATAGAGCATTGAAAATAATTTTCCAAACTCATTTCCCATTAATGCAGTACTATAGGATGGGTTCGCATAACTTGTTTCATAACGATCTCCTACAATATCTTCATACAATCTCCTATTATCTTCTTCTAACTCCTCCAATGTTCCTGCTGCATCTTTCTCAGCGATTTCTTTCACTTTACATATAAATGCCGCAACTGTTTGGAAATAATCCGAATAAGGCTGTTTTACATCTACTGCTTCTCTAATTTCATAAATTCGCTCCATTGCAAGCATAAAGCGTTCTTTTAATGCTTCATCATTATTTTTCCACATAAAATCTCCTTATACCATACGTATACCGATGATAAATAAAATAACAATAATAATAATCAAAAGTACATTGGATGCAATTCCAATTTCATCTATAATATGGCTGCAATTTTTCTTTCTTCTTCCTCTGATCCCATATCCCAAGCCAAATAGACTAATAATTAAAACAAAAACTCCTAATATTCCAACATTGATTCCTGATCGTTCCCACAGGCTATTCCAAAAGCTAACTGCCAGGCCAATTGTTCCTACCAAAAAGAAAATACAAGCCCAAATTCCATCCTTGGTCACCCGCTTTGTTCCAATCGTAACAATATCTGTTTCCTTTACCGTTTTCATAATTACTTCCTCCAAATGAGCCGCTGTAAATCGTCAATCTCTTCCAGTTCTATTCCATCATCGTTCCTTCCAAGCAGTAATTCCTTTTTCCAGAAGAATATAAATTAGATATCCTAATATTCCTCCAATTGTATTTAAAAGTAAATCATCTACATCAAAGCTTCCTGTACAGCTGACGAGCTGGCATGTTTCTATAACTAAAGTTGTAGTAAATGAAATCAATGTCATGAAAATAATTCCTCGTACCCTGGAAAAAGCAAGTGGAAGCAAAAAGCCAAGCGGCATAAAACCAATCACATTCCCTACGAGATTTAATAAAACGGAACGAATTCCAAGTGTTCCCGTATTGTTTAAAAAGCGCTTAATTTCTTTAAATAATTCTAAATTATAAGAATATGTTCTCCCAATTTGTTCCCGTCCCATTAACTTGGCAAATAATAATAAATAGATCAGCACTGCTAAATATACTACAAACAGAATACACCATATCACTCTAATTCTGCTTTTTTGTTTCAATCTATATTCCTCCCATATAGGAAGGACTGCCGTACATCCTCATATAGTTCAAACTATATTTTGTACAGCAGTTCCATCCTCCAAGCAATCATTTTTTTTGCTTTATTGGCTTACCTAAAAGATTAATGTTTTTTTACTTTTTAATAATCTTGCTCCATTTATAATCGTAATAGTCCCCGTTACAATTCCTGTTACAAGTACAATAATACCAAGTGCGATGCTTCCTCCGCCAACTTGAGAGATTAACCGATAATATTTTTCATTCATGTCCGTTCTCCTTTTGCTATTCATTATTTTCAGCACCATATTTTTTATAATATGCGTCAATTGCCTCCATTAATGTATTATCGATAATAACTTTTCCTTTATACTCTTTATTATAAAGATGTTCAATTACCTCTGCCATTGTTACAATCGCAGTTGTCTGTAATCCATAATTTTCTTGAATCTCTGCTAATGCACTCTTTGTGCCCTGTCCTCTCTCCATTCGATCTACGGAAACAACAAGTCCAAGCACATTAACTTTCCCCTGTGCCTGAATGATTGGAAGCGTTTCCTGAATGGAAGTTCCTGCCGTTGTAACATCTTCAATAATTACTACACGATCCCCATCTTGAATTGGACTTCCAAGCAAAATACCCTTATCTCCATGATCTTTTACTTCTTTTCGATTGGAACAATAGCGAATATCGGCACCATACATTTCGGAAAGAGCCATAGAAGTCGCTACGGTCAAAGGAATTCCTTTATAAGCTGGTCCAAATAATACATCAAAGTCAGTTCCAAACTTTGCATGAATTGCCTTTGCATAATATTCTCCTAATTTACGAAGCTGAGCTCCTGTACGGTAAAATCCCGTATTCACAAAAAACGGCGTGTTTCTTCCGCTCTTTGTCACAAAATCGCCAAATTTCAATACTTCGCAATCAATCATAAACTCAATAAACTCTTTTTTATACTGTTCCATACTAATCTCCTCTCGTTATTTTACAATTCCAATTAACTGATTGATGTCTTCACAATTATGCTGTTTCATATAGTCTTCTATTCCCTCTGCTACTTCAATTGTCGCATATGGATTGTAAAAATTAGCTGTTCCTACAGATACCGCTGTCGCACCAGCTAAAATAAATTCGATCGCATCTTCTGGCGTTGCAATTCCACCCATGCCAATAATTGGTACGGACACTGCATTTGCCACCTGATAAACCATTCGCAATGCAATCGGCTTTACGGCTGGACCAGACAATCCCCCTGTTTTATTTGCAATTGCAAAACATTGTCGTTGAATATCAATTTTCATTCCAGTTAATGTATTAATTAAAGAAAGTACATCTGCTCCGCCTGCTTCCGCTGCTTTGGCCATAACCGTAATATCCGTAACATTTGGACTCAATTTCATAATAATCGGCTGTTTTGCCTTTGCTTTTACTGCCTTCGTAATGGCTTCCACTGCCTTTGGATCTTGACCAAAAGCGATGCCTCCCTCTTTTACATTTGGACAGGAAATATTGATTTCTAATAAATCCACTGGCTCGTCCCCAAGACGTTCTACCACTTCCAAATAATCTTCTGTACTTTTTCCACATACATTAACAATAATCTTTGTATCATATTGTTTCAGAAATGGAATATCTCTTTTCACAAATACATCAATACCTGGATTTTGTAAGCCAATTGCATTCAGCATACCGCCAGTTGTTTCTGCGATCCGAGGCGTTGGATTACCTGGCCACGGTACATTGGCAACACCCTTTGTCACAACTGCTCCAAGCCGATTTAAGTCTACAAATTCACTGTACTCTGCACCAGATCCAAACGTACCCGAAGCAGTCATAACTGGATTCTTTAATTGCACTCCAGCCAGATTTACAGAAGTATTTAACATTATAATTCAACCTCCTCTGCTGCAAACACTGGACCATCTTTACAAATTCTCTTATTGTGCACATGGGTATGTTCATCCACTTCTTTGGATTTGCATACACATGCCAAGCACGCTCCAATTCCACATGCCATTTTTTCTTCCAATGAAATATAACACTCCATCCCTTGCTCTTTTGCATACTGCTTTAATGCACGCAGCATTGGAGTAGGACCACATGCATAGATGATATCGGCGTCTAATTGATTTGCAGCAATCGCATCCAGAACATTTCCTTTTGTACCAACGCTTCCATCTTCTGTCGCTACATAGACTGCCCCATATGGTTCAAACTCTTTTTTTAAGAATAACTGTGCATCTCGGTATCCAAGCACCATTTGTTTTTCACAATTCAATGATTTTGCCAACTGCAGCATAGGGGGAATTCCAATTCCTCCGCCGATCAAAAATGCCTTTTTCTCTTTTAATGGGAAACCATTTCCAAGCGGTCCCATAATTTCAATTGGATCACCTGCCTGATAAGCAGAGAACTCTTTCGTTCCTGCACCAACTACACGATAGACAATTCTAATTCGATCCGCTTCTATTTCACAAAGACTAATTGGACGAGGCAAAAGTTTTGCCCCATCTTTTGTATAAATGGAAACGAACTGACCACATATGGCTTCTTTGGCTATATGACTAGTCTGAATCCACATGCTAAAAATATCCTCACTTAACTGTTCCTGAGAAAGAACAATTGCTGTTTCTTTATATTTTGCCATATTTACCTCTTTTTAGAAAATACTTCTAATATCCTCAATCATATCAATCACTGCTGCTCTAGACGCATCTGCAAAGTTTTCTGCTCCAAATTTTGCATATTTTTCTTGCTTATAAGCTGCAATAATACCACGGGATGAATTTACAATCGCTCCCAGTCCATCCTCATTAAAGTATGGACGCAGAGAATCTGCCGTTCCTCCCTGTGCACCATAGCCAGGCACTAAAATATACGTTTTTGGCATTACCTTACGAAGTACCTTTCCCATCTCTGGATAGGTTGCTCCTACAACACAGCCTACATAACTATAAGATTCACCCATATATTCCATGCCCCACTGTGCTACTTTTTCTCCAACTAATTCATACAGAGGCTTTCCATTGATTAATTGATCCTGAAATTCTCCACTGGATGGATTGGATGTTTTAACTAATACAAAAATACCCTTTTTCTCTTCTTTACATACTTTAATAAATGGTTCGATTCCATCCGAACCTAAATAAGGATTCACTGTCGCAAAGTCTTCGTCAAATCCAGCAATCTTCTGACTTCCAACCTGAACTTTTCCAAGATGTCCAACTGCATACGCTGCGGAAGTCGAGCCAATATCTCCTCGCTTTACATCACCAATTACAACTAATCCTTTGCTCTTACAATAATCCACCGTCTTTTTATATGCAACCATTCCAGGAATACCAAATTGTTCATACATTGCGATCTGAGGTTTCACAGCTGGAATTAAATCCCATGTTTTATCTACAATTTGCTTATTAAACTGCCAAATGGCTTCTGCGGCACCTTCCAATGTCTCACCATATTCATTCAATGCTTTTGTTACAATATGCTCTGGCACGTAGGAAAGCATTGGATCTAATCCTACTACAACTGGTGCATTCAGCTTTTTGATTTTACTTACTAATTGATTAATCACGAAAGCTCCTCCAATCTTCTTAATTATTTCTAATCTTTCAATTAAGTAAACGTTTCAAAGCAGAATTTTCCTGCTTCGCTGGTTCGATTATAGCATAACGAAGTACAACAACGCAAGTTTCTTAACATTCTTTTTCAACAAGTTTCAATTTAAAAAATACTTGACAATGTTCTGATTTATGATTATAATGAATATCGTAGTTATATTTTATGCGCGAGTGGCTCAGTGGTGGAGTATCGCCTTGCCAAGG
>DVHN01000020.1 GCA_018712075.1 Candidatus Fimimorpha faecalis | reverse complement strand
ATTTTTTTAATCTTTTTTATATTATATTGATTTTGCACAATTGAATAATTTGTTAACTGTTTGACATACTAGTATAATTACTTGGACGGTTGACTTCACTCTCTCAAATATGTTAAAATTAGAGAGAATTATTGAAAATCAAGCAAAAATCGTAAATTAATATTTTAAAAATAGTATAACTTTTCTGAAGAAATTAGTGAGTTTCTCCATTATATGAAAATTTATACGGTTCATCGTAACGATTGGAGGATTTTATGAGTAATAATAAGTTTGAATCAAACAAAAAATATTTTACTATTTCTATCTATACAATCATTGTAGTTACTATTTGTGCTCTTATTGTAAAGATTATTTTCTCTTGGGATAAAACTGCTCAGTTGCTGCATTTATTTTTTAATGCTCTTGCTCCATTCCTAATCGGTTTTTTGATTGCATATATATTAAATCCAATTGTAAATCTATTAGATGAAAAACTATGTCAATCATTGCTGCATATTTCCAGGCCAGGAGTCCGAGTTGGTATTTCTCTACTTTTAGCATACTTATTCGCAATCGGTTTAATTGGAGTTGTGGTAGCATTTTTAATTCCACAAATTGTAGGTAATGTCACAGATCTTGCCAACAGCGTACCCGACTGGATCAATGAAATCACCCTATTTCTTATGAATTTAGAAACCTATTTTCCAGGCATTGACAGTGATAGTTTAACCCAGAGTGCCGAAATGTATCTGCTGAATTTATTAGATATGAAGGCATTGACCTCTTGGATTACTTCCATTATCCCACAAATCCTTCTGAGTACCGTTTCTTTTGTAAAGGCAATCTCCACTGCATTAATTGCGATCATTGTCTCCTGCTATATGCTATACGACAAAAAAACGCTTGGAACGGCATTACACCGTTTTTTATATGCATTACTTTCTGAAAAAACTGCAAATCATATCATTGATACAGCCAAAGATTGCCATCGTATTTTTAGTGGATTTATTAGTGGAAAAACTTTGGACTCCATCATCATTGGTATTTTATGCTTCATCTTTATGACAATATTGAGGCTTCCGTATGCACTGTTAATTAGTGTAATCGTTGGAGTTACAAATATGATTCCATACTTTGGTCCATTTATCGGAGCGGTTCCTGGAGCTTTTATTATTCTTCTTATTGATCCAATCCAAATGTTCATTTATCTATTGCTTATTCTTGTATTACAACAATTCGATGGGCTTTACTTAGGACCTAAAATTTTGGGGGATTCTACGGGACTTCGCCCAATCTGGATTATATTTGCCATTACAATTGGGGGAGCGGTAGGAGGATTTATTGGCATGTTTCTTGGCGTTCCATGTGTTGCAGTTATTGCATTTCTAACTGGACGCTGGGTAGAAAATCGTTTGCAGCAAAAATCAAACCTTCATTCGTCTTCTCCTAAATCCAATCCTTAAGTCTTTATTTGGACTTTTCCTTTTTTCTTCCTTGCAGTGCTTTGTTGGCTTCCTCTAAGGAAGCTTTCCACTGCAAGATATTTTTATGCAGTATCCTCTTATCATAAGTAAAATATTCAATTTGACTCAATAATTTATTTTTTCTCGGCATAAAACCACTCATTTATTTTGATTATTTTATTATATGCAAGCTAATTCCCTTCCGCAACCAAACTTACCCTATCGTTATTTGTTCCATACTTCCTATCTTTTTGCAATTAATTTACAAATCGGATTACCGATGGAAGAAAATTTTTCTTCATATTCCGTCATAACATTCCCCTCAACATAAGGACTATTATGATAATCTCTTGTACTCATCTCTAAATACCATCCAGCTTCTTTTACTGATTCTAACGAAAACGTAAACAAATCCTGATTATCCGTTTTAAACTCCACCTGTCCTGTCTTTTCCAAAATCTGATCATAGCGTGCGAAATATTCTTTGGATGTCAAACGTCTTTTCGCATGGCGATCTTTTGGCCATGGGTCAGAAAAGTTTAAATAAATTCGCTCCACCTCTCCCATTCCAAATATATCGGTAATATTTTCCGCATCAAAACGCAGAAAATACAAATTATTTCCTTCCAGCTGTTCTCTTTTTTCCAATGCCCGAATTAATACAGAAGAGTATTTTTCA
This sequence comes from Candidatus Fimimorpha faecalis, assembly GCA_018712075.1. Classification (GTDB taxonomy): domain Bacteria; phylum Bacillota; class Clostridia; order Lachnospirales; family Lachnospiraceae; genus Fimimorpha; species Fimimorpha faecalis. The sequence continues at coordinate 13,420 of DVHN01000020.1, read as the reverse complement.
ATTCCAATATAATTAATATTCGGATTCTGCTGTGCCAATGTAGTAATAAACTTTCCCTTTCCCATTCCTACTTCAATATGAATCGGATTCTGGTTTTGAAAAACTTCCACCCACTTTCCCTTATATTGTTGTGGATTTTGAATTACAAATCTGCTCTCTGTCATTGCTTCCCGAGCACCCTTTACATTTCTCAAACGCATCTTTTTTCCATCCTTTTTTCTTTCTCAAACTAATCATTCCACTTTTTTCATTGATTAGTAGCTTTTTTCTTTTCATTTATTGATTTGATATGTTTTTATACTTTAACACAAATACAGGAAAAATACAACGCAGGAGTATAAATTTGCAATATAATAAATTTTCTCCACACTTTATTTCGAAATGAAATGACATTTTTCTCAAATGGGTGTATGATAGAGTAAATTATACATATACTATTTTAATTCTATTTGTAGAGGAGGAACTTGATGGAAGATGTTTTAAAACGCTTATATGAAATTGAGTCTGCTGCTTCTGCCGTCAAAAAAAATACAGAACGCAAAAAGCAATTATTAGATCTCACTATGAAACGAAAAACTCAAGAATTCGACGAAGCTACTGCAAGAGACACCAATGCAGCCCTTGCAAAACAAAAATCCCAGCTTCATGCTCAAATTGAGAAGGATTTGGCTAGACAGGTTCAAGAAATAGAAACTGCATTACAGAGCTTAGAACAAGAATATAGCAGCCATCATACTCGTTTGGCAAAAGAAATTCTTAATACCTTGATAAAGGAATGATGTTATGACAAAGCTTCTTCAATACAGCGGTATTTCAGCTAAAATTCGTGCGATGCAAAGCCGTCTATTTACACCCGCTCAATACGAAACGTTGAAAACGATGGGATCTGTTTCAGAAGCATTAGGTTATTTAAAACAACTACCTAGTTATGCTCCATTTCTTCAAAACTTAGAAGAATCGCAAGCTCATCGTGGGCAGATTGAAGCGGTACTTACTGCCTCATTGTACGATGATTTTTCCAGACTGTACCGTTTTGGCAATGTACAGCAGCGTAAATTTATGGATTTCTATTTTATCCATTATGAGGCTGCGGTACTAAAGAATTGTCTTCGCCGTGCATACAGCGGCATACCTGGAGATTTAGCGTTATTATCTTTTCAGGATTTTTTTGAACAGCATTCGTCTTTGGATATTGTTCGTTTAAATAACAGCTTAACATTAGAAGATTTTCTTCAGGCAATATCGGGCAGTATTTTTTATCCAATATTGCAGCAGGCCTATCAGTCTGGCAGTGCATCGCTTCCTGATTATGAATCCTTGTTTGATCAATTCTATTTCTGCACCTTATGGAAAGAAAAAAATAAACTCCTAAAGGGAATTGATCAAGCAGTTGTCACGACCACTGTAGGATCTCGAATTGATCTTTTGAATATTCGCTGGATTTACCGTTCTAAAAAATACTACCGTATGAGTAATGAGATGATTTATTCCATGCTGATTCCATGTTATTATAAACTGCATCCTGCACAAATTAAAGAAATGGTGGAAACTAATACGGTGGAAGAATTGATTCCATTACTCCATAACACTTATTATGGACGGCGCTATGGAGAAGAATTAGACGATGTTCACTCGATGGAGTTACTGTACGCTAAATTAGTGGAGAAAATTTATTCCATTACGAGTCATAATAACCCTTACTCCATTGCTTGTATTAATTCCTATCTTTATTTTAAGGAACATGAAATCCGCAGATTAATCACAATTATAGAAGGTATCCGCTACGGAATTTCTCCTGATAAGACTTCCGACTATGCGGTAAATTAAATAAAAATGAATAGGAGGTGTTTTTTTGGTCGAAAAAATGCAATTTTTGAGCCTTACTGGTCCAAAGGAAGATATTGACCGAGTGATTGACCAGTATTTGTCTAAATATGAAATTCATTTGGAAAATGCATTATCAGAACTGCAATCCGTTGCAGATTTAAATCCATTTTTATCCATTAATCCGTATAAGACAACCTTTCAACATGCAGAAGAATTGATTCGTCTCATCGATGTATCTAATTTACATGCTGATCCTTCCATCTCTTTGGAAGAAGCGATTGCAGTCATTGAGGATTTTGATCAACAGATGGATTCTTTTCGGGAAACAGACATCGTTCTCGAACAACAGCGCACGCAGCTCCAATCTTCTCTGGACTTAATTACCCCTTTTACAAACTTGGATTTTGATATTTCCACAATCCTTCACTTCAAAACTGTTAAGTTTCGTTTTGGAAAGATTTCCAAGGAATACATTACGAAGTTTGAAACTTACGTTTATGAAAATCTAAACTCTATTTTTTACAAGTGCCATGATGATGGAAACTATATTTGGGGGCTATATTTTGTGCTCGGTTCTGAATCAGCGAAAATCGATGCCGTTTATAAATCCATGCATTTTGAACAAATCTATATTCCAGATGAATACCATGGTACCCCTTTATCTGAAGTCCGCTCTCTTCAAACTCAGATAAAAGAGATTAACAAACGGATTCAAGATCATACACAAAAGAAACAGAATCTTTTATTGGAACATGCACATGAAATTTATTCTGCTTATAAAAAACTAGAATCGCAGATACGTAATTTCGATGTCCGCAAACTTGCGGCCTGTACCAATAAGCGTGATACTTTCTATATTTTATGCGGTTGGATGACTGCCAAGGATGCGAAACGTTTTTCAAAAGAATTAGAAAACGATCCTTATGTTTATTGCATTTTGGAAGAGGAACATAATGGTTCCACACCTCCAACAAAATTGAAAAATCCAAAACCATTGCGTCCATTTGAAATGTTTATTAAAATGTATGGTCTTCCATCCTATAATGAATTCGATCCAACTGTGTTTGTAGCTCTAACTTATGCGTTTATTTTTGGTTGGATGTTTGGAGATGTTGGTCAGGGTCTTTGTCTTGCGGTTGGAGGCTTTGCATTATATGCATGGAAAAAAATTAATCTTGCAGCAATTATTGGATATGCCGGTATTTTCTCCACGATATTTGGATTTTTATTTGGCAGTATATTCGGATTCGAAGATATCATTGAACCATTATGGATACGGCCAGTAAGCCAGATGTCTACGCTTCCATTTATTGGAAAATTAAACACTGTCTTTATTGTTGCAATTGGATTTGGTATGGCATTAATTTTATTAACGATGGTAATTCACATCATTAACGGTATCCGTTCCAAAGACTTGGAAGCAGCTTGTTTTGATACAAACGGACTTGCCGGTCTTGTTTTTTACGCATCCGCAGTCAGCGTGATTGTATTATTTATGAAGGGCCATACGCTTCCTGGAGGAGCCGTTTTACTTCTTATGTTTGGCATTCCGCTTTTACTCATTGCATTCAAAGAACCAATTACAAGAAAACTTTTAAAAACAAAAGCACAAGAACAAACAGGTGTCGTAATGACCATTGTACAGGCATTCTTTGAACTATTTGAAGTCTTACTCAGCTATTTTTCCAACACGCTTTCCTTTGTCCGTATTGGCGCTTTTGCCGTTAGTCATGCTGCTATGATGGAAGTAGTCCTTATGCTTGCAGGCGCAGAAGCGGGCAATCCAAATTGGATTATTATTGTATTCGGAAATATCTTTGTATGTGCAATGGAAGGATTAATTGTCGGGATTCAAGTACTTCGTCTTGAATACTATGAATTATTTAGCCGTTTTTATAAAGGCAATGGGCGAGAATTTAAACCATTTTTAAAACACGAATAGGAGGTTCTATTAATTATGTCCATGTTAGTAAAAATCACTTTAGTTATTACTTTAATTCTCAGTATCCTAATTCCTTTTGGGTATTTTCTTCTTGGAGAAAAACGTAAAAATCGTTATTTGATTACAATCGGTACAAATGCATTCTTTTTCTTTGGAACAATGGTATTAGCTGCCATCTTAATGTTCGGCGGAAATGCGGACGCAGCAGCAGAACTTCCAACTACCCCTGATACATTGGATGCAGTAAATACTGCTGCAAACACGATTGCTTCTGCACCATCGGATCTCTCCATTGGAATGGGTTATTTGGCAGCCGCACTTGTAACAGGGCTCTCCTGTATTGGAGGAGGTATTGCCGTTGCCGCAGCTGCATCTTCTGCACTTGGAGCCATTAGTGAAAACTCTTCCATTCTTGGTAAATCCTTGATCTTTGTTGGTCTGGCTGAAGGTGTTGCCTTGTATGGATTAATTATTTCCTTCATGATTCTTGGTAAACTTGGATAAGGATGTGAATAAAATTGAAAATGTATTTAATTAGTGATAATATCGACACATTTACTGGTATGCGTCTCGCAGGTGTAGAAGGCTGTGTTGTCCATGAACGCCAAGAACTTCAACAGGCATTGGAACGAAGTATGAAAGACAAAAGCATTGGCGTTGTTTTACTGACAGAGAAATTTGGAAGGGAGTTTCCAGAACTTGTGAATTCTGTTAAACGGGAAACCCAACAACCTCTCATTATTGAAATTCCAGACCGGCATGGAACTGGAAGAAGACCCGATTTTATCACAGCCTATGTCAATGAAGCCATTGGGCTAAAGCTCTAAGAAAGAAGGTGATGACTTGACAACCGAAGAGAAATTACAATATTTCATGAATTCTGCCATGGAAGATGCCCATAAACAACAAAAGCAGGCATTGGAAGAATACCAGAAAGCTTTAGATCAAATTTTTGAGGAGCATAAACAGGCAACGTTAAAAAGGGCAGAAATGGAATTAAAATATGAATCGGAACGAATCCGAACAGAAAGCAATAAAAATTTTGCGAAAGAACATTTACAAATCCGCCGTAAATTAATGAGACGAGTCAATGAATTAACGGATCAAATTTTTGAAGAGGTTCACATGCTTTTAAACGATTATAAAAAAACCTCTGCTTATGTCGACCTCTTGAAAAAGCAGATTTCCAATGCCGTCGCATTTGCTGGAAGAGCTGAAATGGTCGTCTATCTTGACCCAGAAGATGCTGATAAAAAGACAATGTTAGAAGAAGCGACACAGGCAGTTTTAACAATCAGTGAAACACCATTTGGCGGAGGAACACGTGCACTGATTCCCTCCAGAAATATTTTAATCGATAATTCGTTTGAAACAAAATTAAACGATGCTCGAACGAATTTCCATTTCAGCGGAGGTACCATTTATGCAGGAAAATAATAAAATTTATGGAATTAATGGACCAGTTGTATACATTAAAGGCGTGACCGAATTTGCAATGGGAGAAATGGTTTATGTTGGAAAGCAAAAATTGGTCGGAGAAGTAATTCGCCTTGATTCTTCTCGTACAACAATTCAAGTCTATGAAGAAACAAGCGGATTAAAACCTGGAGATACGGTAGAGTCCACGGGAGCTCCTATTTCTGTTACACTGGCTCCAGGTATTCTTAATAATATTTTTGACGGTATTGAACGTCCACTCGGAGAAATTGCAAAACAAAGTGGTATGTATATTAGTCGTGGAGTCACTGTGGATTCTCTTGATCCAAATAAAAAGTGGAAAACACATATGACAATTTCCAAAGGACAGCATTTATTCAGCGGCAGCATTATTGCAGAAGTTCCAGAAACACCAACGATTGTGCATAAGCCAATGGTTCCTCCTAATATCGAAGGAACGGTTGTCTCCGTTGTTCCAGATGGAGAATACACAATCCATGATACTCTTGCGGTATTGGAATTGGATAACGGAAGTACTTACTCGCTTACTATGACACAACAATGGCCAATCCGAGTTCCTCGTCCCACCAATAAACGCTATCCAGCATCCAAACCACTTGTAACTGGACAGAGAATTTTGGATACACTATTTCCAATTGCAAAGGGAGGAACTGCGGCAGTTCCTGGAGGATTTGGAACAGGAAAAACAATGACCCAACATCAAATTGCCAAATGGTCCGATGCCGATATCATCATTTACATTGGATGTGGAGAACGTGGAAATGAAATGACTCAGGTATTGGAAGACTTCTCTAAATTAATTGATCCAAAATCGGGTCACCCATTAATGGCACGTACTACTCTAATTGCCAATACCTCCAATATGCCCGTTGCTGCACGTGAAGCCAGTATTTATACTGGTATTACGCTTGCAGAATATTACCGAGATATGGGTTATCATGTTGCCATTATGGCAGATTCCACTTCTCGTTGGGCAGAAGCCTTGCGAGAACTTTCTGGACGTTTGGAGGAAATGCCTGCCGAGGAAGGATTCCCTGCCTATCTAGCTTCTCGCCTTTCCGCATTCTATGAACGAGCTGGCATGATGCAAAATTTAAACGGGACAGAAGGTTCTGTTTCTATTATTGGAGCGGTTTCTCCACAGGGAGGCGATTTTTCCGAACCCGTTACGCAAAACACCAAACGATTCGTCCGCTGTTTTTGGGGATTGGATAAATCACTGGCGTATGCTCGACATTTCCCCGCAATCCATTGGCTTACTTCCTATAGCGAATATCTACAGGATCTGGCTCCATGGTATTCCACCTATGTGAATAAAAACTTCGTCAGCGACCGAAATGAAATCATGGCATTGCTCAATCAAGAAAGCTCTTTAATGGAAATTGTAAAATTAATTGGATCGGATGTCCTTCCAGATGATCAAAAACTAGTGCTAGAAATCGCCCGTGTCATTCGCCTTGGATTTTTACAGCAAAATGCATTTCATAAAGATGATACTTGTGTTTCTATGGAAAAACAGTTTAAAATGATGGAAATCATCCTATATCTCTATCACAAATCACGTGCGCTTGTGACAATGGGAATGCCGATGAGCGTCTTGAAACAAAGTGATATTTTTGAACGAATTATCAATATCAAATATGACATTCCAAATGATAAGTTGAATTTATTTAATATTTATTATGATGCCGTAAATGAATTTTACGATGATGTACTAAAACGAAATGCATAGGAGGAAGAGAGAATTATGGCAATTGAATATTTAGGACTAAGCGAAATCAATGGCTCTCTAATTGCATTAGAAGGAGTACAAAACGCTGCATTTGACGAAATTGTAGAAATTTCCGTCAATCATAGGAAAACCAAACGGTTTGGCCGCATTGTAGAATGTTATAAAGATAAAGCAATTATTCAAGTTTTTGAGGGCACGGAAACAATGTCCCTGACCAACACGCATACTCGTCTGACTGGGCACCCGATGGAACTTGGACTTTCTCCCGATATGTTAGGACGTACTTTTAATGGAATCGGACAGCCAATTGATGACTTAGGTCCAATTGATGCAGAACTTTACCGTGATATTAATGGGATGCCATTAAACCCCGTTACAAGAGAATATCCTAGAAACTATATTCGTACTGGTGTATCCGCAATCGACGGACTTACTACATTAATCCGTGGACAAAAACTTCCAATTTTCTCTGGTAATGGACTTCCACATGATAAGCTTGCTGCCCAGATTGTAAAGCAAGCTTCTCTTGGAGAGAACAGTGACGAAAAATTTGCAATCGTGTTTGCTGCGATGGGTGTAAAATACGATGTCGCAGAATTTTTCCGTCGTACTTTTGAAGAAAGTGGAGTAAGTGACCATGTGGTTATGTTTTTAAATTTAGCTAATGATCCTGTAGTAGAACGTCTGATTACTCCGAAAATGGCTTTAACTGCTGCTGAATATTTAGCATTTGAAAAAGAAATGCATATCTTAGTTATTTTAACCGATATGACTTCATTTGCAGAGGCACTTCGAGAAGTCTCTTCTTCAAAAGGAGAAATTCCTTCTCGAAAAGGATATCCTGGCTATTTGTACAGTGAATTTGCTACGATCTATGAACGTGCTGGAATTGTATCTGGTATTAATGGATCCGTAACACAGATTCCAATTTTGACTATGCCAAACGACGATATTACCCATCCAATTCCAGATTTAACTGGTTATATTACTGAGGGACAGATTGTACTAGATCGCCAGATGTTTGGGCAATCCATTTATCCTCCAATTAATGTTCTTCCATCTCTTTCTCGTTTGATGAAAGACGGTATCGGCGAAGGATATACACGAGAAGATCACCAGGCAGTTGCCAATCAGCTCTTTTCTGCCTACGCTCATGTTGGAGATGCTAGAAACTTAGCTTCGGTTATTGGAGAAGATGAATTATCCGATACGGATAAAAAATATTTAGCATTTGGAAAAGCATTTGAAACTCAGTTTATTGGTCAGGGAGAAAATGAAAACCGTACTATATTGGACACTTTGACAATCGGGTGGAATTTATTAAAGATGCTTCCAAGAGAAGAACTCGATCGAATTGATACTTCCATTTTAGAAAAGTATTATCCAAAGGAAGAAGAAATGAGGTGATATTATCGATCCAAATACATTCCCGACAAAGGGAAATCTCATTTTAGCCAAAAATTCTCTTTCCTTAGCTCGTCAGGGTTATGAACTAATGGATAAAAAACGAAATATCCTAATTCGTGAATTGATGGAGTTAATTGATCAGGCTTCCTCCATCCAATCCGAAATCGACAGTACTTTTACTGCTGCCTATCTTGCATTACAACGTGCCAACATTGAAATGGGAATCTATCAAGTTCAAGCCATTGCTGCTTCCATTCCAGTGGAAAACTCTATTACAATTAAAACTCGAAGTATTATGGGAACTGAAATTCCCCTTGTACAATACGATAACAGTCATGAAAATGAACGTCCTGCCTATGCTTTTTACAATACAAAGGAATCTTTAGATATTGCTGTTCATCATTTTAATCGTGTAAAAGAGTTAACCATTCGTCTTTCCACAATTGAAATCTCTGCTTATCGGCTCGCTGCCAGTATCAAAAAGACACAAAAACGAGCCAATGCACTCAAAAACATCACAATTCCTCGCTATCAGGAATTAGTAAAATCAATCAGTAATGCACTAGAAGAAAAAGAACGAGAAGAGTTCACACGATTAAAAGTAATTAAGCAGCAGATTAGTCAATAATCCGATCGGCACTCATAAATGGGAAGTTTCCTGCAAAAATAATGATTCGCAGGAAACTTCCTATTATTATTGTATGAAAAAAGATTCCCCTCTCTATAACAAATAAAATGAATCTATACTTTTTTTCTATCTTATTGTATGATAAAATAAATGGACAAAGCTTTTTCAGGCAAAAGCTATCAATGAAATCCTATTACTGGAGGTAGTTATGAAACGTTTTTTTTGTGTTTTATTAACAATTTGTTTTTTATATAATCCGATCGGAGTATTGGCGGCTTCTCAAGAAGAAGTGGATGCAGTGATTGCTTCCATTCCCGTTCAAGGCTGGCCACAAGCTCCAGAACTTACCAGTCAGGCAGCTATTTTAATGGATGCAGACTCTGGAACGATTTTATATGCAAAGAATGCAACCCAAATGATGTATCCTGCCAGCACTACAAAGTTAATGACTGCACTTTTAACCGTTGAAACTATAGCACCAGAGGAGATTATTACATTTTCCCGCTCTGCTGTTACAACACTTCCTGCTGGAAGCAGTCATATCGGTATGCGTACAGGAGAACATTTAACAATGAAAGACTGCCTTTACGGTATCCTGCTTCCATCCGCAAATGAAGTTGCAAACGCATTGGCAGAACATATTTCTGGTTCTGTTTCTAATTTTGTCTCATTGATGAACCAAAAAGCAGATGAACTGGGATTGATTCATACACATTTCTCCAACCCTAATGGATTACATGAAGATGATCACTACAGTTGTGCTTATGATCTTGCCATTATTTTGCAGCAATGTATCCAAAACAGTACATTTTTGGAGGTCGCATCTCGTCCAACCTATGTACGAGAACCCGATCAATTGTTAAATAAGCGAATTCCAATGGCTACTACAAACGATATGATTCGTCCAAATCGAGAATATTATGATCCAGATGTAATTTGCGGAAAAACTGGATGGACTGAACAGGCGGGACGTTGTTTAGTTAGCTACGCTTCTCGGAATGGCATGAATTTAATTTGTGTTACAATGAATGCAGTGGCTCCAAACCAATTTACAGACACCAAACAATTATTAGATTATGGATTTGATCAATTTTCCCTTGCTAATATTTCGGAATCCGATCATTTTTATGACAGCAGCCACCTCATTAATAGTCCGCTGCATTTTCAGCAAGAAACAAAGGGATTAGTACAACTCGATCCAAATTCTCGCCTGCTGCTTCCAGTTGGAATTTCTTTCGATCAATTGGATCGACAAGTTGTAAATAATTCTAATTCCTCTGCGACTATTACGTATTATTATCAGAACTATGCACTTGGAACCTCATCCATCGTTCCACTCGATCCAAATACCCAAACCAACTTATTTCGTGATAAAACGGTTCTTCCAGAACAACTATCAACCCTTCAAATATCTCATATATTTGTAATTCCACTTTGGGGAATTTCACTTTTTCTAGCAAGTGCTGCCTTACTTTTATTTGGTCTTATAAAAGGCGCACAAAGAGACCATCGAATTCCTGGCAAACGTTCCAAAAGATCCTTTACCATACAAGCATTCCAGCATTGGATCGAACAAAAAAATCCAAAAAAACGCAGCTAGTACACTAGCTGCGAATTCTTTTATTCTTTATTTCTACGCTCTCTTCGCTTATTTTGAAGTTCCTCTTTTCGATCGATTACTTTTTGAGCCTCTACCTCATCTACCAACTTTAATGTCTTAATTGCAAACACATGTCCTTGATCTCCCGTTTTCCTCATTCGGATTTTTCCTTTTAACCATCCATGAACGGGGCAATAGGAGAGACTGTAATAATTTCTTCCATAATCCGAAAACCATTGTAATTTTCTTCGTATCGATCGGCGACATTTATAACATACAGTAGAAGTAACCCCCTTATCTTCCATTGCCTCTTCTTTCGATTCAAATTCTCTTGATACAAACTTGGAATATTGATCAAATACAATATAAATTTCTTCTTTCCGAGTTTTTGGAACTTGATGATAATCTACTGATATCATTTTGGCAACCTCAGCCCGATCGAAAGATAAAAACACCATCGCCGTATAATAGGCATCCGATAACGCTCGATGAAATGGCTGATTCTTTATAATCAATAACTGTTCGATCGCATATTCTAATGAACGTCTTGTCTTTCCATCCTCAAACTCCAAACTGTATAACTTCTGCACATCATAATAATACAAAGGCAGTGGAAACGGATTTTCCATTCTATGATAATCCACATTTTTTTGGAGTTCTGTCAAATCCATGGATCCCCATGTGCAAAAGCAATAATCTTCTCCACACCATTCCAAAAATTCTTCAAAGACGTCTTCAAATGCCTCTCCCTGTTCTAGTTCCTCTTCCGATATCCCAACAACTTCACGAGTTCGGTAAAATAACTCTTTATATACAACTGGACGAATCAAGCGCTGAAACTCTCCAAGTATTTTTCCATCTTCACTTAATTTCACAGCGCCAATTTCAATAATTTCAAACGTTAGCTCTGGATGTTCTGCCTTTTTCTCACCCGCCTGATTCCATTCCAAATCAAAAATAATATAATTCACAACAATTCCACCAATCTTTATTTACCAAAAGTATAAGCAAAACTTCTTCCTATTCACAATGAATCTAAGAACATCGTTCCCTTATACTTTTTTCTTAATTATAAACGATTTACACAATAAGTACAAGGTCTCGAATTGGAAATCATATTATTCTAGTCCATCTTTATTTCGAATACTATCTATTCTATCCCTCTAAGTATATCTCCATATTTTTGCATCATTTCTTCTGCTAAATTATCTGCTCCTATTTTTTGGAATCGTTCATAATATTCACGAATATAGTTTTCATCTGGTGTTATCTCATTTACCCCTGCTGTTTCCATTATTTCATTAAACAATTCTCGTGGAAATTCTATTAACTCATAACCTTTAGAATCAATGTATATTCGTTTCAATGTAGCATCTACATATAGCTCCAGATTATCATTAATTTGTATAATACGAGATGGTTCACCATACAAAATGTCCAATTCTTGAACTGTAACATCTGAACTCTCTTTTACTTTGATTTGATTCCACAATTCTTTTACCTTTTCCAATTGTTCTGACGTAGTTAAATATGCCTTCTTTCTTATTACCCCATCTTCTTTTAGTATTACACTCTGAATAGAGATATCACCTAAGATCTGTTGTGCAGTCAATATTGTTTCTTCAGAACTATCTAAACTGGATGTATTTGTTATAGGTACAGTATTTGTTGTTGTAGAATCTACCGTTTGTACAGAATTACAACCCGACGCTGTAATTGCTGCTATAAGAATGAGCATAAGTAAATTAGATTTCTTTCTCAAATTAGTTTCCTCCTCATATAATCATTCGGTTATTTAACAGCCAATCGATTATCTTTTACTCTGCTTCTTTTTTTCCAATAATATATTGCAATTAAAATCACAATTATTACTGGAATAAAAAAAACGTAAGCTGGAGTTTTCTTTTCAGCAACCTCATATATTATTGTATAATTTTGCTCCTGCCCCTCATTAACCCTCGTAGCTGGAAAATGTAATAATATTCTAGGGTATGGAGAAGTATCTCCTAATACCTCTCCATAAATAACATTTGTGCTAGCACCAAGTTCTTTCTCAAATGACCATTCTGCACCTTCCGAATTTCTTCCCCATAATTCCCCTTCCACAGGACTAATATAGTTCAGATATCCGTCAAAAAGTATAGAAAAACGATCGTCCTTATATGGTTTCCATGTTTTTATAAAATAGCAATCTACAATAACATCGAACCGTTCCTCTCCATTTTCCAGAGAAGAAAATGTATAAACATTACTAACCATACTGCCTTTTATTTCTTCTTCATCAGCCCCTGTTAGCTCCACTTCTCTAGGCAACATTGTATTTGCATTATAAATAAATTTACTTGTTACCTCTGTTGATACAAACTTTGCATCCTCTGGCACATATCGTTTCACATAATCTCTGAGAACTTTTTCTTCTGGTATATACTGTTCCACATCTGATTTGGATTCTATTTCATATAAAATTACATTATCTACCGTATATTTATCAGAAGCATATCCTATTATACCGCTTACATACAACCCCAAAATCAATAGAATAAAACTTATCTTCTTCATAAGCCATCCTCCTTCCTTACTTATGAATTACCTTCTTGTTCCTTACTCTCTCGTTTTATCCAACATTTCTATTTATATAGATATAATCTCATTACTCACCTTAGCTCTTGCATATTCGTTAATTTCAGTTTTTTATTATTAAAATAACTATTCTGTTATTTTTTCTAATTTCCTTCTTTATAAATCACTTCTTTTCTAAAAGAATCCACTCTGTAACTAATTTTATTTTTTATATTATCTTTGATTTTTATTATTCAAATAAATATT
>DVHN01000019.1 GCA_018712075.1 Candidatus Fimimorpha faecalis | reverse complement strand
GATTTTCTGTTTTTTGGGCAGCATGAATTGCATTATTCAATAAATTAGAAAAAATACTGCATAAATCAATCTTCTCAATTCTAATTGAATCAGGAACGACTACATTAAAATTAAATGAAATTCCAACTTCCTTTGCATGGGAATAAGAACTCTGTAAGATAAAATCTAAAATCTTATTCTCACAAAAAACGGATCGTAAGTTTGATTGGTCAGGGATATTAGAAATCTTTAAATTAGGGTTTTCTAATAACATATAAGCCGTTTGAAGTTGATTATTAAAATCATGCCGAATTTTTCGCATTTGGGTTATTTGAGTATTAAGAGATTTGTAATAGTCCAATTCCCTTTGAATTTCTTTTTGAAGAATCGTAGATTTTAGTTTCAATGTTTCTTTCTGTATAAATTGTAAGGTAATAAAAACAAAAACAACATCTGCTAAGAGCAGAAATGTTAAAATAATCGTAATGAAAGCAGAGCTTTTCGAAAGTGATATACCAGTTGTTAAATTACTAATTACGTATATGGCAATTAGAAAAAATCCCATTAATGATAAGATAATAAAAAGAGAAAAACAAATTTTCTTTTTTGAGAAAAATTGAATTGGATGTTTTTTTAAAAAGATGATTAACAAATATAATGAAAAAGAAATAAAAAGAAAGTTAAAGAAATCAAAAAGAAATATATATAAATGAGAGGTGATTTGAAATAGGTTGGAAGAAAAATAGTTTATAACTATAGCGGCAACAGCCTCTGATAAAAGTAGATCAAATAGACAAATGAATAATGCAATCATACTATTGGAAAAAGAATTTTTATAAATAAAAAATGGAACAATAAAATAAACCAAACATATAAGGAACGTTTGAATACTCCAAAACCATAATTCAAATTTTATATTAGATGGAAAAATAAAGCCCAGTAAAGACAAAAGTGGAGCTAATAAGTTTAATATAAGTACTCCAAGAAAAAATTTCTTCCAATTATGTTTTTTCGATTGAAACGAAATCGATTGAAAAAAATATATTTGCATACAGCTTACTTCGATTGAAAAAATATAAGATAAAAACTCCAATATAGTATTCATAAAAACTCCTTAAGTAAATTGGTATCATATAGCCAGGTTCGTGTATTTAACAAAATCTAATCGTTTTGAAAAAATGGAAAAACGATTGTAGTGGTTATAGATTCCGAATAGTTTATTTGAAAATCACCATCATATTTCTCTATAATCTTTTTAACAAGAATTTGATGATAATCTTTTATATACGCTCTTTTTTGAATATCCATACTATGTGTTTCTTCTATAATGAAAAAATTTGCCCGTTTATAGGTAGAAATAGAAATATATGGACTTTCTATCTGACTATTAAGATCAGACAAAGCATCTGAAAGTAAAAAAGAAAAAATTACAGATAAGTCATCAACTTTGATAGAGCTATTATCAATATTTTGAAGACTTACTTCAAAAGAGGCACCTCTTTCTTTTATTTTTTGAGCGTAATCTCCAAAGATCGTATTGATTATAGGAATGTCACAAAAAAAGGAGGGTTTTGAATGCTCTATTTTTTGCTCCAATTCGTGAATTAACTCAAACGCCTGTGTATTAGAATCAGAATTTTTTTGAGATGCCATTTGATAAATTTGTTGAATCTTATGATTAAAATCGTTTTCTAAATCCTGAATTTCTATAATATATTCCTGAATAGATTGATAATAGCTTCGATTGCGTTCTGTTTGACGCTTGGATAAATTTATTTGTAGGAGGAGTTCTTGCTTGCTCGTACTAGTTAGAATGATATGAAAAAAAATCAGTTCTACCAAAGTAGGAATAATACAGCACAAACAAATATTGAATGGTATGATGCTAGAAAGCAAAACAGTATTTTTCTGCCAGTAATATAGAATAAAAAAACAAACAGCAGTATGTGAAGCAGGAGCAATCAATGTGAAAAAAACAGAATTTGATGGAAAATAAGAATGCTGTTTTTTCCAAATCAATAAGAAAAAGAAAAAAGTAATTGAACTTAGTCTTTCAAAGATAATCAATAAAGTAACAACGTCCTTTTCATTGAAAGTAACATTATCATTAAAAGCCATCTGGATTATGATGTATGAAGTGAAATAACAAACAATCTGGCAAACTAAAAAATGGAATAAGGTGTGAATCCAATTCTCTTTTTTTTTCAGTTGGTAAAATAAAAAAAGAGATAGAAGAAAAATAATTAAATATCCTGTAATCAATATAATAGGACTGAAAAATAAATAGGAAAGTATGGCGAAAAAACTTTCCATGAAAAAGAAAGTAAAAAAAATAAGTTTTTTACTATGTCTATTGAAATTTTGAATATGATAAAAATAAAAAAATGATAGGCAACAAATTAGTGTTAATAAAACAAAAACAAATAAATGGAAGAAAGGCAAATATTCCATAAAAATCTCCTTATGTAAATTTATAAACTTTTTCTTTGATGTAACAGTGAGTAGTTTTATTTGTTTGATTTTCTACTCATAAATTGAAAAAAACGTTCTCGAACAGCAGCAGAGTGGGAAGGCGTGATTTTAATTGGGCTATTGTCCTCCATAATAAAATAGCTAGACTTATATTGCTGTACGTGATTTAAATTAACAATGTAACTCCTATGGCATTGAACAAAGGAATCGGAAGGCAGACGAGAAAGTAATTCTTCAAACGTAGCACGTATAGAAAGACAATCGCTTTTTGTACAAATATTTACTTTGTGTCGACTGTTTTCTAAAAAATATATA
>DVHN01000002.1 GCA_018712075.1 Candidatus Fimimorpha faecalis | reverse complement strand
GGCAGTGCTGGGAAATGAACATCCAACAACACAGAAGACACTGGAACTACTAAATCGGTTAGAATTATTTCAAGATAGACAAAGTTCTCAATGATGGAAACAGACTGTATTCCAAAGGCTTTTCAGTAAGTGGAAAAAATTACATAAATAATTGAGGGAGACTTAGCTTTGCTGTGAGCTGCCCGCAGTTTCGCATCGGATAGAATTTTTCTCCTATCTGAGTGTGATAGGCCTGTTGGGTGGCTGTTATGTTTGCATGGGCAGATATTTTATGGGCAATGGAGAGTGAGAAGAAAAACGCTGGATTGATTTTAGAAGTATTGCATAAAATCATCCCAGCGTTTTTGTGAGTTCTACCAAAAATAAAAAAATAGGGTTGACTTTTATTGTGAAATGTCCTATACTCAAAATATGGAACGGGTTCCAGATAATAACAAAAAAGAAGCCGTTAAAGAGAAGAAATAAGAATAAAAAACAGGTAGAGTTTGCCAAAAAATAATAAAAAATCCTTATAATATTTATAAAAACAGTTGGATTTTTCTGGCGAGATAAGGAAGATAAACTCAAGAAATAATTAGAAATCTCTATGGAACGGGTTTCTTAAAGTGGAACATATAAACTGGGAGGTGTCAATTGTATGAATTCAGGAATGTATCGATGCCTGGAAATTTTTGCAAAGTCAAGTGGAGAAGGAAGGATAACGGTAAGAAATCAATCCAATCGGACGGAAGAGACAAAGTATTGCCAGTATGACTGGTTGAAGTTTACGTTGGAACCGAATTGTGAGTATGAGTTAGATGTAGAAAATGCGGTGATTGGACTTATGTATCTCAGTGGTAATGACGATGTGATGGAGACGGGAGTCGCTTATCTGGATTGGAATGAAACGGAGAAAAAAGTCGAGTACAGAAAAATGGAGGAACAATATGATACCTGTTATCGGGAGCAGTATCATTTTGTACCTTGGAAAAATTGGATGAATGATCCGAATGGACTTTGCTGGTATCGGGGATATTACCATATGTTTTATCAAACGAATCCATATGAGCAGCATTGGTCCAATATGTATTGGGGACATGCCGTGAGTAAGGATCTGATTCATTGGACGCATTTGCCGATTGTATTGGCGCCGCAGCCAGAAGCATTGAAACAGGCCGATCATATCAAGAGTGGAGCATTTTCTGGAAGTGCCGTTGCTATGGAGGATCAGGTATTCTTTTATTTAACAAGACATTATGGACCGCTGGAAGATGGTCCGGATACGATTGAAGAACAATGGATGACGAGCAGCTGTGATATGCTGCATTTTGAGCCAGAGCAGCGAATCATCTCTGAAAAACCAGAAGGAGCCAATTTTGATTTTCGTGATCCAAAAGTATTGAAAATCGGAAAGATCTGGTATCTCGTATTAGGAACGAATTTCAATGGAAAGGCTGCGATATTGCTGTATCGTTCTTTGGATGGAACGAAGTGGAGCTATGTCCATCCGTTGTTTATTGAGCAGACAGAAGGAATTCGATGCTTTGAATGTCCAGATTTCTTTGAATTAGATGGGAAGTACGTAGCAATTGGTGCCTGGATGAGTCATTATGATGAACTGGGACGCTATCAGATGAGCCGTTATTATATTGGGAGTTGGAAGGATGAAAAACTGGAAGTCGAGCAAAGTGGATGGTTTGATTTTGGAAGCAATTGTTATGCGATGCAGAGCTTTGAACATGGGGGCAGAAGAATTTCCATCGGATGGGTTTCGGATTTTTATGGAGAATACATCCCAGTGGAAAATGGGGCAAATGGAAGTATGACGATTCCAAGACAGCTTCATATAAAACATGGACGTTTGATTATGAATCCAGTGGAGGAAATTTATCGTTTGAAAGAGGATGCGCTCTATGTCGGAAAGAAAGAACGAATTCAATTGGATGAGATTACAGGTAATTGTTATTATGCAAAAATTCACTTTGAGAAAAATACCGATTTTTCAATTTTACTTGGAAAAGAAGGGGAGAAAACGATTTATTTAAAGAATGATTCGGAAGGAGTCCGAATGGAAACATATGGAGTAAAGACAGAAGGCATTAAATTTCAAGCAGATGTGACAGAAGTGAAGGAATTGGAACTCTTTGTTGATCGGAGATTGGTAGAAGTGTATATCAATGATGGGGAAGCAGTTGGAACAAAAATCTTTTACCACTCGGATAAAAATGGATGCTTTATTCTGGATGGGGCGGATATGCAGGCAGTTTCTTATGCGGAAGTATATACAATGCGTTCTATCTGGCATTAAGTATAAATAAAGAAAGGGAAAGGAGAATTTTTATGAAGAAGAGGGCAATTGTATTATTGTCAGCGGTTTCGATGATGGGGATAATGCTGACAGGATGCAAAGACGCAGAGGAACGAGTAAACGCAGATGGGGAATCGGTCATTACCGTATGGAGTCCGAGCGACGAACCAGCAATTGAACAGTGGTGGGTGGATAAAATTAATGAGTTTAATGCGGCTCATGAAGGAAGCATTGAACTGCGCAGAGAAGCAATTGTACGTGCGGATTCCTATGCATATGAAGATAAGATCAATGCGGCAATTACTTCCAATGATTTACCAGATATTCTCTATGTGGATGGTCCAACGGTATCGGTTTATGCAGCAAATGAAATTATTCAGCCATTGGACGATATGTTTACACAGGAAGATTGGGATGATTTTTTAGATTCCAACAAAGAACAGGGAACTTATAATGGGAAAATCTATGCCATTGGTGCAACAGAAAGTTCGGTTGCACTCTACTATAACAAAGATATGTTGGACAGTATTGGCGTGACGGCACCAGATAAACTGGAGGATGCATGGACTTGGTCGGAATTCAAAGAGATTGTAAAAGCATTGACGAAGGATGGGGTAGTAGGAACGAATATTATTATGGATAAAGGCGAAGGTCTTCCATATGTGTTGGAACAGTTTTGGATTTCTAATGGAACTGACTTTGTGAGTGAAGACGGAAGTACTGCAAATGGATATGTAAATAGTCCAGAAGGGGTAGAAGCTGCTGCATTTTTAAATAGTCTGATTCAAGAAGGATATGCTAATATTGATCCAATTCAAAAAGAATTCCACAATGGAAAAGCCGCTACGATGTTAGGCGGATCTTGGGAAGTTGCTACATTAGAAAAGGATTATCCAGATTTAAACTGGGGAGTTACCTATTTCCCTGTGGCAGACGGAGGAATTCCTACTTCTCCAACAGGAGACTGGGCAGCTGCGGTTACAAGAGATGTACAAGATTTGGAGGCAGCAAAGGAAGTAATGAATTTCTTAATGTCAAAAGAAAATGTTGCTACCTATGCACAGGCGATTGCAAAACCTCCAACTAGAAATTCCAGTTATGAGGTACTGCCAGAATACAATGAATATCCACGTTCGTTATTCAAACAGCAATTGATGGAAACAGGACATCCAAGACCAAGAACGCCATCTTACAGCGTGCTGTCGGCATCCTATGCAGAAGCGATGGTAAATATTTTTACTGGAGTTGATCCACAGGAAGCGTTGGATGAAGTAGCAGAAAAGACCGATCGAGATTACCAAAAATATTATGCAAATAATTAAGGGAGAGGAGGAAGATATAATGAAAAAAGCAGTAGGAAAAAAGAGTGAAAGAACGGCAGCCTATATTTTTGTTTTGCCAGCAGTCATCTTATTAGCAGCATTTTTGATTTACCCAGCATTGCAGACGGTGCGCTATGCATTTACAAACTACAATATTATGCGTCCAGATCGAATTACATTTTGTGGTTTGGATAACTTTATTGAAATTTTCCAAGATAAAGATTTTTGGAAAGCATTTACGAATACGTTATACTTTACAGTACTCGTTGTGCCATTTCAGACCGTGTTAGCATTGGCGCTGGCGTTATTAATTTCTTCAAGAAGAAAGGGAGTTTCCATTTTCCGTGCCGCATATTTTAGTCCACAGGTTACATCCATGGTAGTAGTTGCAATTCTTTGGACGGTTATGTACAACTCCAATCCAGAAAGTGGTTTATTAAATGCATTGTTAGTAAAACTCGGATTTGAGCCAAGTGGATTTTTAAATGATCCAGATACTGCAATGAATTCGATTATCTTTATGTCGGCGTGGCAAGGTGCTGGGTATCAAATGATGATTTTCTTAGCAGGATTACAAGGAATTCCGAGAGATCAGTATGAGGCAGCTTCCATTGATGGAGCAGGAAAATTAAAGAGTTTCTTGTATGTGACACTTCCTGGTTTGAAAAATGTAATTAAATATGTTGTTATGATCACAGTAATTCAAGCGATGAAGTTATTTACACAGCCATATGTTATGACAAAAGGAGGTCCTCAAAACTCTACGAGAACGATGGTTTACTATGTATATGAGCAGGGACTTCAAAAGAGAAACTTTGGATATGCCTGTGCAGTAGCAGCGATTTTCTTTGTTATCGTTGTTATCTTATCACTTGGTATGAAAAAATTAATCAAAGCCGATTAGGAAGGAGGAGCCGTATGAATCAGAAACAGAAAAAAATACTTGGAAATGTAGCGTTTTATGTAGGAAACACAGTGATTGGATTAATCTTTGTCTCTCCATTGATTTGGATGGTTGCTTCTTCTTTGAAGCCAGAAGCGGAGATCTTTAAAAACTTGAATTCTCTTTCTACCTTCATTCCATCGAATGCGTCGTTTGACAATTATCTGGAAGTATTTCAGAGAATTGATATGTGGAAATATATTTTAAACAGCTTATTTTATGTTTTTGTTATTATTATACTGGATTTGATTGTCAATTCGATTTGTGGATATGCGCTGGCTAAATTTGAATTTCGAGGCAGAAATGCATTGCTGACTCTAGTAATTAGTTTGATGGTATTCCCAGCAGAAGCAATTATGCTTCCTTTATATCGAGAAGTTGCAGATTTAGGATGGATTAATGAATGGGCTGGTTTAATTGTACCATTTATTGCAAAATGTTTTAGTATCTATATGTTTCGTCAATTCTTCCTGGATATTCCAAATGATTTATTGGAAGCTGCATCAATTGATGGATGCGGACCGATTAAGACATTTTTCCGTGTTGTAATGCCGATTTCTGGTACCGTTTATGCAACCATTTTTATTTTAGACTTTGTAGCGCATTGGAATGATTTTATGTGGCCGCTGCTTGTTGTAACAGGGGAGGAAAAGAGAACGATTCAGCTTGCCATCCAGACTTTCTTTGGATCGAAGCCAATCAATTATGCCCCAATTATGGCTTCCCTGACAATTTCTGCCATTCCAATGTTAATTATGTTCATTGTACTTCAAAAATATTATGTAGAAGGTATTGCATCTACAGGTATAAAGGGATAAAACATCAGTTAGGAGGATATGGATATGGAAGGTGTATTCCGAGCAGATAGTAAACTATATCAGATCGTGGAAAAAATCGTCAATTTAGTAAAATTAAATATGATTTGGATTTTGTTCTGTATTCCAATTGTTACAATCGGAGCGGCGAATGCAGCTCTCCATGAAATAGCACTCCAAATTTTAAATGGTGAGGAAGGATATATTGTTCCATCATTTTATAAAGCATTTCGGAAAAATTGGAAAAAGGCAACCAAGTTATGGATTCCGCTTTTTGTTGTTGGAATTGGAATTTATATGGACGTGATGTTCTGGCAGCAAATAAATGGAGTCGTTGCAGATACGATGAAAGGATTGGTGCTTGTAATTGGAATGCTCTATCTTTTCCTTTCGATCTATAGCTATCCATTGACAGTACATATGGAGACAGGAGTAAAATTAACAATTCAAAATTCTGCGTTGCTCGCATTTAAATATTTGCCAAAAACGATTTATATGGCTGTGTGGATTGGAATTCTATGGATGATTGGGAAAATTTGGGCGATTGGGTTATTGATTCAAATTTTAATGGGCGGTTCTATGGCAGCAGTTCTTCATGCAGCAGTATTGAAAAAAATATTTGAGAACGAAAAAATCATAGAGCCGATGGAAAATAACAAGGAACTGGAATGTTCCAAAGTAGAAAAAGAAACGAACGGATAATCCATTGAAAAATCTTCTTAGCTTATTGGAAACTCCTATTTGGCTAGGAAGATTTTTTAATAGGAATATTATTTTGAATTAAAAGATGGAAGGAATAATCCTATAACAGAAAAAACACTCCAATACAAAAATTAATAGAGAATTTACTGGATATTATAAAAAAATTATAGTAAAATAAAATGAATAGCAGATAGCATAGGCTTTTTGCAATAAATTCGTAGGAAATCTGAAAGGAGAAAAAATATGTATTGCACAAAAAAAGTGACAGAACATATTACATGGATTGGAGGCAATGATCGTCGATTAGCTTTGTTTGAGAGTGTGTATCCAATTCCAATGGGAGTTTCTTATAATTCCTATTTTGTATCCGATGAAAAGACAATGGTATTGGATACAGTAGATAAGTCCGTAAGCGGACAATTTTTTGAAAATATTGAGAGTGTGCGGAATGGACGTAAGATGGACTATCTTGTAGTCAATCATATGGAACCAGATCATGCAGCAGTTATTGATGAGTTTGTATTACGTTATCCAGAAGTACAAATTATTTGTAATGAAAAAATTGCTGAGATGATGAAGCAATTTTTTACGTTTGATGTGGACAGCCGAACCATTATTGTAAAGGAAGGAGATACGATTTCAACAGGACAGCATACATTCACGTTTGTAATGGCTCCAATGGTACACTGGCCAGAAGTTATGATGACTTATGAAGTAACCAATAAAATTTTGTTTTCTGCCGATGCATTTGGAACGTTTGGAGCATTAAATGGACAACTCTTTGCAGATGAAGTAGATTTTGACAGAGATTATTTGGATGAGGCAAGAAGGTATTATACAAACATTGTAGGAAAATATGCAACACAGGTACAGGCTGCGTTACAAAAAGCGGCATCCATCGAGATTAATATGATTTGTCCGCTGCATGGATTTGTATGGCGTAAAAATATTGGATATTTCTTAGAAAAATACGTTCATTGGGGAACCTATACTCCAGAAGTAGATGGAGTTTTAATTGTGTACGCTTCTGTATATGGAAATACAGAAAATGTTGCGAACATTCTGGCATCGAAGATCGCAGATGCTGGAAGAAAAGTGGTTGTATACGATGTATCTGTGACACATTCTTCCTATTTGATTGCGGAAGCATTTAAGTACAGTCATATTGTGTTTGTTTCTACTACGTATAATGCGGGTATCTTTATTAATATGGAAAACTTCATCCATGATGTTGTAAACCATAATTTACAAAATAGAACCATTGCAATTGTAGAAAATGGTTCTTGGACGCCAACCGCAGGAGAGTTGATGAAGGAAGAACTTTCCAAGTGCGAAAATATGAATTTCCTGGAAAATACATTAACTGTGAAATCTTCTTTAAAAGAAAATCAATTGGATAATCTAAATGCGTTAGTAGAGGAAATTGTGGCATCTGTTCCAGATCATTCGGTTGTTGCACATGACGGATCAGATGTAGAAGTCAATGCAATGTTTAAATTGAGTTATGGATTATTCGTTTTAACAGCAAAGAATGAAAAGGGAGATAATGGATGTATCATCAATACGGTGACACAGTTAACCGACATTCCAAAGCGTATTACGATTGCGGTTAATAAAGCGAATTATACCCATGATATGATTATGGAGACAGGTGAATTTAATGTATCGGTTCTCTCTACGGATGTACCATTCAGCGTATTCCAGCATTTTGGATTCCAGAGTGGCAAGGATGTAGATAAGTTTGAAACTTGGAGTCAGGCACAGAGAAGCCAGAATGGATTGCTTTATTTAAATGAGTATACAAATGCATTTTTATCTGGAAAGGTAATTTCCAGTATGGACTTTGGTACCCATACATTATTTGTTGCAGACGTGACAGAAGCAAAAGTATTGACCAATGATCCTTCCGTTACCTATGCGTATTACTTCGATCATGTAAAACCAAAGCCATTGAACTTAGAAAAGAAAGAAGGCTTTATTTGTAAAATCTGTGGTTATGTTTATGAAGGAGATGAACTTCCAGAAGACTTTATCTGTCCGCTATGTAAACATGGAGCAGACGATTTTGAACGGTTATAAAAAACAGAAAAAGAAACTTCCTTTGGAGGTTTCTTTTGCATAAAAAAGAAGTACGCCCTCTGCTGCACGAAGCTACCAGAGGGCGTAAAAAAAGGGGAGGATAAGTATTCTCATCATTTGTATCCGAAAAATACTTTTTGTCACTTGGAGGGGGAGTCCAATTGACTGTTCTTCAAATCGACTCTTTTGAAGAACTATTTCTATTATGTGCATTTTCTGGGTAAGTATTCATTTTTTTTAAAAAGTTTTTCTTTTTTTTCTGCGTTTCATTTTTAAGTCTTTTAAAATATGGTTCACAAGCTCTAGATGTTCTTCGGAATATCCATAAAAGAAACTTGGATAACGATTGATTAGCTCATTGAGTATCTGTTCAACATCGGAAGATTGTTTGTTTTTAAAAGTAAAAGTATCTCCTTTATTTGTTATAACATGAAGCGAATAACGCATCTTTTTTTGAAGTTTCCAATTTCGTTTTAAATCCCCGTGTTTATAAGTCCAAAGGACGGAAACAAGTGGAATAATGGCACTGACGTCTTCGGAGAATTCGATTAAGTAATTTGGAGTAAGCGCCATATTACTTGTACGAATGATACAGTTATGATTTAATTCCTGCTCTACTTGTGTAAGGATTTTGGAAGAATTTCCATATTTCCGAAGGCGACGACAGGCAGGCGATTCCAGCGGATTAATAATATAAATAAGCATTCGTATAATCGAAAGAAAACTAATTACGATACAGATAAGTAAAGCAATAAATAAAATTTGTTCTCGCAGTGGAAGGTAGACAAGGGTATTGATAATGTATGAATCTGTAATTTCACTAAGACCCTCTTTATTCCAATTAAGCTTTTGCGCCATCACAGATAAAATTTCATCGGTTGTATCTGCAAAAGAAATGGCTCGCCCCCTTATGGTAATATCCTCCAAATGAGGAGTTGCAGGAATTCCAGATGAGGCAGGGAGAATATAAAAACGGCAGTAATTGTCTGCAAGTTCGTAATAATAATGTCCAGTTAATTCGCCGTTTAGCCAATAGTCTTGCCCCGTATAATATAAATTGGCATGTTCTATGTTAATATAAGAATGTTCGTTTGAAACAACCGAAGAAAGCGGAACGGTTGGATCGGCAGAGCTTAAGTGCAGATAGTCAAAAATCGGCTGCTGCACGGTAATGATAACTGTTAATAGGAGTAAAATAATTGGGTAAATGATTTGCTGACATTGACTGCGGCGAATGTATTGAGTAATATTGTTCGTATTTGTTTGCATAAAAACTCCTGTTCCAATATGAGATTAAAATTAGTTTGACTCTGGCATTATTATATTCGAAGACGAAGGAAAGATCAAGCTTGCAATTCTTGTAATTTCTTGATAACATAGATTGGGGTAAAGAATGGAGAATTCTAACCTTAGATTTTTACTACAGTAAGTAGGGGATTGGAGGAAAAATGGAAGCATATAGTAAATTTGCAGAAGTATACGATTTATTTATGCAGGATATTCCATATGAACAATGGTGTAATTATATTACTGATTTGCTGCACAAATATGGAATTATGGATGGGATTGTATTGGAACTTGGATGCGGAACGGGAAACTTAACGAAACGTTTGGCATCCAAAGGATATGATATGATTGGAGTCGATAACTCGGAAGCAATGTTGGAAGTTGCGATGGAAAAAGAGAGAACAAATCCACAGGGAATTTTATACTTGCTGCAAGATATGAGAGAATTTGAACTCTATGGTACCGTTCGGGCTGTGGTGAGTGTTTGTGATTCGATGAATTATTTATTGGAAGAAGGAGAGTTAGAACAAGTATTTCGGCTAGTAAATAATTATTTGGATCCAAAAGGAATTTTTATTTTTGATTTAAAAACGGATTATTATTATCGCAATGATACAGGAGACCAGATTTTTGGAGAAAACCAAGAAGACAGCAGCTTTATTTGGGAAAATTATTATTATGAAGAAGAAAAGATCAATGAATATGCCCTAACGATTTTTACAAAGGAAGAGGGAGACTTATATCGGAAATCAGAGGAAGTTCATTATCAGAGAGCCTATGATTTGAATGAAGTCTGTCAGGCATTGGCTCGTGCGGGGATGGAATTTATTGCCGCCTATGAGGAAGGCAGCAATGAAACTCCAAAGGAAACGAGTGAGCGTATTTATATTGTTGCGAGAGAATCTGGAAAATAAAAGAAAAGAGGAATAATTATGTCAGATTATATGGTTCGTGCAACGGCTGGGGATCATCAAATTCGAGCTTTTGCAGTTACAACAAAAGATCTAGTAGAATATGCACGTGCATCCCATAACACAAGTCCAGTTGCTACAGCTGCATTGGGAAGACTTTTGACAGCTGGAGTTATGATGGGATCTATGATGAAGAGTGAGAGCGATTTGCTGACTTTGAAAATTCAAGGAGATGGACCAATTGAGGCAATTACTGTAACAGCCGATTCCATTGGTAATGTAAAAGGGTATGTGAATCATCCAGAAGTAATGCTTCCTCCAAATGCAAAAGGAAAATTAGATGTGGCAGGAGCGATTGGAATTGGCGTTTTAAGTGTAATCAAAGATATTGGATTAAAGGAGCCTTATGTAGGGCAAACGATTCTTGTAACGAGTGAAATTGCCGAAGATCTTACTTACTATTATGCAACTTCGGAGCAGACACCGTCTTCCGTTGCCCTGGGAGTATTAATGAATAAGGATAATACAGTGCGTCAGGCGGGAGGATTTATTTTGCAATTAATGCCAGATGCATCCGAAGAAGTGATTGGTAAGCTGGAGCAGAGAATTCAGGCGATTACTTCGATTACATCGTTATTGGATAGGGGAATGACACCAGAAGATATTTTAAATGAATTACTTGGAGATATGGGATTAGAAATTATGGATAAAATGCCAGTACAGTTCCAATGTAATTGCAGTAAGCAAAGAGTCGAAGCAGCGATTGCAAGTATTGATCCAAAGGATATTCAAGAAATGATTCAAGACAATAAACCAATTGAAGTAAGCTGTCATTTCTGCAATAAAACATATGTCTTTTCTCCTGAGGAATTACAGGAAATGCTCGATAAGAAAATGCAGAATCAATGATCCAATTTAGAATAGTAGTTCTTATGAAATAAAAAATGTCTCGCTATCCAAAATCCGAACTTTGAATAGTGAGACATTTCTTTTATATAATCTCATGTGAAACCAATACTTTATTCTTAAATAAAAGGTGGAACATATTTATTTGACGAAAAAAGGTACGTGGTTGGATGAAATTAAAGTTTGGTTACATTGACAGCCTGAGGTCCTTTTGTACCTTCAATAATGTCGAATTCAACAGAGGCTCCCTCTTCTAAGGACTTAAATCCCTCCATATTTAATCCAGAGTAGTGTACAAATACTTCCTTTCCAGACTCATCAGAAATGAAACCGTAACCTTTCTGGTTATTAAACCACTTAACGGTACCTTTGTTCATGTTATTACCTCCAAAATAAATAAAAAAATTAGTGTGACGAAAAATCACTACAATAACAATAACATAATTAATAAAGAATGTCAACGAATAAAAATTGATTTTCAGCGCAGATTTTTACTATATATTCATATTCCCATAAAATATTTATAAAAATATTGTGAAAAAAATAGAAATATTCGTCTTTTCTTGACATAGATTTGTAACTTTGCTATGATTACAGGGAAAATATTTATGCTCATGGAGGAAGAAAAAATGGGTTTTGAATTACAGAGTTTCTTGACATCTGTTATTCCGACTGGATTTGATTTGAATCAAAAAATGTCAATGCCATCTTTGATATTTGTTGGATTGAATCTTCTTATTACAATTGCAATTCCAGTCGTATTTTTTATTTATTTGAGAAAACATGCGAAGTTGGACTTAAAAGGAATACTAATAGGAGGATTGGTTTATATTTTTATGAACCAAATTATGCTCAATTTGGTAGGAATTTTAATTTTAATGATTCCAGGTGTTCAGGCGTATATGCAGGCAAATATGTTTGTAAGCCAATCAATTAGTGTAATACTCTCCGTTGCAATGGAATTTTTAGCTATTTTGCTCGGTATGATGTGGATGAGACGCAAGCAGTTAACATTTAATGACTGCGTTATGTTTCTTTTAGGATATTCCTGTATTATTATTTTAACGGAAACAATTGCGCAGTCGTTGGCAATGTTGATCAATTGCATCATGATTAACACACAGGGATTAACAGCGATTTTTGCTCAAATTCCAGATACGGATGTGGATATGGCAGTTCAGGCATATCAAAGCGTGTTATCCGCGCATCCAGTGGAGTTTTTGATTGATGGAATTAATTGTCTTGTACTATTTTTAATAAGAATTTGCTGTTGTATTTTAATTTATACATCACTTGTTCGTAAAAGTGGAAAACAAAACTTATGGATTGCATTATTAATATTAGTTCTTTACAATGTTCCGATTGCTCTTTATGGTGTACAAATTGTTCCGTCAAGAGTGGCAGTAGAAATTGCATTTGTAGTTGTGACAGCAGTTGCAATGTATTATACTTATACAGTATTAAAGAATGAACTTGCAGATGATTGGAAGGATTTCCTATCAGGAAAAAATAAGCAAAAAAAGAACAATCAACCAAAGAAAATGCCAAAAATTGTTATGCCAAAAGATTGAAAACAATTGCAATCGAGTAGGGAAGATTTTATCTAGACGGGTTTATTGTACAAAAAGGGGGATGTCATTAAGACATCCCCTTTTCTGCTGTTTATTTACTAAAGAAAGGGAGGAGAGCTAATGCAAATTGCATTAGCCTGTATTATGAAAAAATTATTGAAAAACAAATAATTGTAATTAGCTAGTAATGATAAGTATTTTTTACTATGGTTACAGTATAAAGAAAGAACATGAAAAAATCATGTTCTTCATGTAACCGTTTTTTAAATTGTGTATGAACAAAGTATGAACGATTAGATCCCTATATGGGAAGAAATTTAGGACTGCGATTATGAAAAATAGTATAGTATTGAAAACCGCATTCGTTTAATAATGCAGGAAGTTTTTCAAAATCATAGGCAATATGCATTGGTTTATGAGCATCGGAGCCAATCGTAAGAATCTCCCCTCCCAGTTCTTTGTAACGGGTTAATAAAGCACGTTCTGGATTTGGTTGATTGAGTCCATATTTAAAACCAGCGGTGTTGCATTCGATCCCTTTGCCCTTTTGAATTAACGTTTTGAGTATTTCATCTAGAATGTCCGAATAATCAAGATAATGGTAAGGTTGTGTTTTATCTGGTCGATATCGAATAATATAATCGATATGTCCATAAACATCGAAACAATCAAACTGCTGAATATTTTTCAGAGTGTCTTCATAATAGGCGAGAATACAGTCCTTTTGGCTTCGCCCATTCCAAAATTCAGGAAAATAGGGATCCATATGCTGAACCATATGGGAAGAGCCGATAATAAAATCAAATGGATAGCCAGAAACAAAGTCGGAAAGTTTTTGAGAAAGGTGTGGCTGAAGTCCAATTTCGATTCCAATTCCAAGCTGAATTTGGTTTTGATAGCGATTGCGTAATTTTTCCATAGAAGCAGTATAAGATGGAAGGTCAAGTTGAAATTCGTCAGGATAACAGTAATCCATATCTTCATGATCGGTAAAACAAAGATAGGAGAGCCCTTTTTTTAGAGCCGATTGTATTTGAGCTTCTGGTTCGGTATTTGAATCAGAAGAAAAATAGGTATGAGTATGGTAGTCTGCAATAATCATAGTAGTTCCTTTCTGAGTGATTTACTTACTTTCCATCATAATAAAAAAAATAACGAATGTCTATAGAGTTTTCAAGTGAATGTAAAATATATCAACTGTAAAAAAATATAATCGGATTTCCTTTACAATGAAATGGTTTTCAAGTACAATGAAATTAGTTTGCTATACAGGAATTTTACAAATCTAACATAAATTTTACAAAGCAGACAGCTGAAACACAAGAAAATACCATATTTGGGAGGGAAAAAGAAATGTCAATAGCAGACGTGTCGAATTTATTTACTTTTTGCGGAGGATTGGGAATGTTTTTATATGGCATGCACGTCATGTCAGATGGTATTCAACGTTCCGCAGGAGAAAAAATGAAGAATTTATTAGGAATTCTGACCAATAATCGTTTAACCGCAGTATTGGTAGGTGCTTTAATTACGGCAATTATTCAAAGCAGTGGAGCAACAACGGTTATGGTTGTAGGATTTGTAAATGCAGGATTGATGACGTTGACTCAGGTGGTAGGTGTTATTATGGGAGCCAATATTGGTACCTGTATTACTGCATGGATTGTATCCATGGAGTCTTTAGGTGATGCATTCAAAGCAATGTCTCCAACACTGTATGCGCCACTGATTATATGTATTGGTGCATTTTTAATCATGTTTTCCAAGAAAAATGGAAGAAAAGATGTAGGAAATATTTTAATTGGTTTAGGACTTCTGTTTTTAGGACTTGATTTTATGAAGAATGGGGCAGGAGAATATACAGATCTTCCTATTTTTACGACTGCATTTCAACTCTTTTCCGCAAATCCAATTCTTGGTATCGCAATTGGTATGATCGTTACAGCAATTATGCAAAGTTCCTCTGCCGCAGTAGGAATTTTACAGATGTTGGCATCTACGGGAGGTGTGGTGACAGCTGCATCGGCAATCTATATTAGTTTAGGATCGAATATTGGATCTTGTGTTACAGCGCTTTTGTCCAGTATGGGAACGACTCGTAATGCAAAACGTACTGCGGTCATGCATTTGACATTTAATATAGTTGGAACAATTTTATTTGGAACAGTACTCTATATTGTATTTCTGCTCAATCAGACATTGAGAGTTGCTCCAATTACCAGTGTAGGAATTTCTATTTTCCATACGGTATTTAATATAATTTGTACGATTTTATTATTCCCATTTGCAAATGTACTTGTTAAAATTTCAGACATTGTAGTACCAAAGAAAGAAGAGGCTATGGAGCAAAAACAAGACTCAAATAGTGAGGAAAATGCAGCACTTCGTCATTTAGATAAACGTATTTTAGAATCACCTGCATTTGCAGTAGAAGCTGCTTCCAGAGAGGTTGTACATATGGGAGAAATCACATTGCAAAATACAAGACTCGCATTAGAAGCAATTACTACGCAGGAAATGGACATGGTGCAAAAAGTTTATGAAAATGAAAAGACGATTAATAATTTAGAAAAAATGCTAACAGAATATCTGGTAAAAGTGAATAATCTTTCCTTAACAGACCATCAGCATTTGATTGTAAGCAACTTGTTTTATACGGTAAATGATATTGAACGTGTTGGAGACCATACAGAAAATATCGCAGAACAAGTAGAATATATGATTAATAATCAGATTCACTTCTCTGAAACTGGAAAAAAAGATATTCAAGATATTGGAAATACTGCTGCAAAAGCATTTGCATATTCTATTGAATGTCGGGAAAAGAATAGTAAAGAAGCGCTGCGCAAGGTAATTAACTTGGAAGATGATGTCGATACATTGGAAGAAGACTTACGTGCAAAGCATATTCAAAGGCTTTCAGCAGGAGAATGCGATCCATCTTCTGGCGTGGTATTTTTAGATATTATTGGCAACTTAGAAAGAATTTCTGATCATGCAACGAATATTGTAGGTTATGTTAGAGATGAACTGTAAAAGAACTGCATATTTTTGTACAAAATGTTAAAGAATTGTGCAAAATGTTAAGATATGATAAGTTTTTTTGACGTAGTATGAGAAAATGTAAAAAATAGATAAATATTAAAGAAAACGCTTGCGTTTTTTGCATAAACAGAGTAGAATAAGTAGAGTAGTGATTATTATTTAACAATCTTATGGACAAGCTGTTGTTATTAATTAATCAGATTTAAACTGTTTCTAAACAGTTTATATAAACAATTAAATTTCTTTAGGAGGAATGAAATCATGGCAGTAAAAGTTGCAATTAATGGTTTTGGACGTATTGGACGTCTTGCATTCAGACAAATGTTTGGAGCAGAAGGATATGAAGTAGTAGCAATCAACGACTTAACAAGTCCTGCAATGCTAGCTCACTTATTAAAGTATGATTCCGCACAGGGAAGATATGCTTTAGCTGATAAGGTAGAAGCTGGTGATGACTACATCATGGTAGACGGAAAGAAGATCACAATTTATGCAAAGGCTAACGCTGCTGAACTTCCATGGGGAGAAATTGGTGTTGACGTAGTTCTGGAATGTACAGGATTCTATACATCTAAGGCTAAGAGCCAGGCTCATATTGATGCAGGCGCTAAAAAGGTTGTTATTTCTGCTCCAGCAGGAAATGATCTTAAGACAATCGTTTATAGCGTAAATGAAAATACTTTGACAACAGAAGATAAGATTATCTCTGCTGCATCTTGTACAACAAACTGTTTAGCTCCTATGGCTAAGGCATTAAACGATTACGCTCCAATTCAGAGTGGTATTATGACAACCGTTCATGCATTTACAGGTGATCAAATGGTACTTGATGGACCACATAGAAAAGGTGATTTAAGAAGAGCTCGTGCTGCTGCTGTTAATATCGTACCTAACTCTACAGGTGCTGCTAAGGCAATCGGTTTAGTTATCCCAGAATTAAATGGTAAGTTAATCGGTTCTGCACAGAGAGTTCCAGTTCCAACCGGTTCCACAACTATTTTAGTTGCAGTTGTTAAGGGTGCAGATGTAACAAAAGAAGGTATCAATGCAGCTATGAAGGCAGCAGCTTCCGATTCCTTTGGTTACACAGAAGAACAGTTGGTATCCTCTGATATTATTGGTATCACATATGGTTCTTTATTTGATGCAACTCAGACAATGGTTACAAAGATTGATGACGATTTATATCAGGTACAGGTAGTTTCTTGGTATGACAATGAAAACTCCTACACAAGCCAGATGGTTCGTACAATCAAGTATTTTGCTGAATTAGCTTAATTTTAATTATGAATCCGATACGATAACGTATCAAATGACCTAGATGGGGTCCGGTCTATTTGGACCGGACCCTGAATTTATTTGAAAGGAGCATTTTTTAGCTATGCTTAACAAAAAATCTGTTGATGACATTAATGTGAAAGGTAAAAGAGTTTTAGTTCGCTGTGATTTCAACGTTCCGTTACAAGATGGAAAGATTACTGACGAAAATCGTTTAGTAGCCGCTCTTCCAACAATCAAGAAATTAATTAATGATGGAGGAAAGGTAATTCTTTGCTCTCATTTAGGAAAACCAAAGGGAGAACCAAAGCCAGAATTATCTTTAGCTCCAGTTGCTGTACGTCTGTCTGAATTATTAGGACAGGAAGTAAAATTTGCAGCAGATCCAGAAGTTGTAGGCGAAAACGCTAAGGCTGCTGTTGCTGCTATGAAAGATGGCGATGTTGTTTTATTAGAAAACACACGTTATCGTAAAGAAGAAACAAAGAATGTGGATACATTCAGTGAAGAATTAGCTTCTTTATGTGATGTATTCGTAAATGATGCATTTGGTACTGCTCATCGTGCACACTGCTCTAACGTAGGTGTTACAAAGTATGTGGATACAGCAGTTGTTGGTTACTTAATGCAGAAGGAAATTGATTATTTAGGAAATGCTGTTAATAATCCAGTTCGTCCATTAGTTGCTATTTTAGGTGGTTCTAAAGTTTCTTCCAAGATTTCTGTTATCAATAACTTATTAGACAAGGTTGATACATTAATCATTGGCGGTGGTATGGCTTATACATTTATGAAAGCAAATGGCGAAGAAATCGGTACATCTTTAGTAGAAGATGATTATTTAGATTACGCAAAAGAAATGGAAGCTAAGGCAGCAGAAAAAGGTGTTAAGTTCTTAATTCCAGTTGATACAGTAGTTGCAAAAGAATTTAAGAACGATTCTCCAAGCCGTGTTGCAGAAAGAGGCGATATTCAGCCAGATGAAATGGGATTGGATATTGGACCAAAGACAAGAGCATTATTTGCAGATGCAGTAAAAGATGCAAAAACAGTTGTTTGGAATGGACCAATGGGTGTATTTGAGATGCCAAACTTTGCAGAAGGTACAATTGCTGTAGCAAAGGCTTTAGCTGAAATCGACGGAACAACAATTATCGGTGGCGGCGATTCCGCAGCAGCAGTTAACATTTTAGGATTTGGTGATAAGATGAGCCATATTTCCACAGGTGGTGGAGCATCCATGGAATTCTTAGAAGGAAAAGAATTACCAGGAGTAGTAGCTGCTAACGATAAGTGATCACTTAACGAACCAAGCCCAAAGGGCGAAGCGTGAGTTTAGTGAGAACTTACTTGTGCGAACTTAGCGAAACAAATCCAAAGGAAGCAGTTGAGCTTAGAGAGCAGAAGTTACGAGACGGATCACTTAATGAACCAAACCCATAACAATGAAAAAAGAGGTAGCATTATGCGTAAAAAAATTATTGCAGGTAATTGGAAGATGAATATGACA
The DNA here is from genome assembly GCA_018712075.1 of Candidatus Fimimorpha faecalis. GTDB lineage: Bacteria > Bacillota > Clostridia > Lachnospirales > Lachnospiraceae > Fimimorpha > Fimimorpha faecalis. Next base: position 54,478 of record DVHN01000002.1, on the reverse strand, counting down.
CCTTCCAAAGCAGTTGATTTAGTAAATGAATTAAAGCCATTAGTAGTAAACGATGAAGTTGATGTTGTTTTCTGTGTTCCAGCGATTGACATTATTCCAGTAATGGAAGCTACAAAGGGTACCAATATTCAAGTTGGTGCTGAGAATATGTACTTTGAAGATAAGGGTGCCTATACTGGCGAAATTTCTCCAGAGATGTTAGTAGATGCAGGCGTTAAATATGTTATTATTGGACATTCTGAGAGAAGAGAATATTTTGCAGAGACAGATGAAACAGTAAATAAGAAGATTTTGAAGGCATTTGAATATGGTATTACACCAATCATTTGCTGTGGAGAATCTTTGACACAGAGAGAGCAGGGAATCACAATTGATTGGATTCGCCAGCAGATTAAGATTGCGTTCCAGAATGTAACAGCAGAGCAGGCAGCAACAGCAGTAATTGCTTATGAACCAATTTGGGCAATTGGAACAGGAAAGGTTGCTACGACAGAGCAGGCACAGGAAGTTTGCAGTGCAATTCGTGCTTGTATTGCTGAAATTTATGATGAAGCAACAGCAGCAGCTATCCGAATTCAGTATGGCGGAAGTGTTAGTGCAGCAAGTGCTCCAGAGTTATTTGCACAGGCAGATATCGATGGCGGCTTAGTTGGTGGTGCTTCCTTAAAGCCAGATTTTGGTAAAATTGTAAACTATAATAAATAATTGACTTTTGGGGGACTGTTGCGCAATTATTTTGGAGACTTTACCGTATTGTTGTATTATTTGTAGATTTATCTTGGCGGATACAGACAATGAAGGGAAGTCTTATATAGTTAGCAGCAGTCCTTTTTAGTTAAAGACTATCTGTAGAAATGCAGATTTTGGAGGAACGATTATGAGTAAGAAACCTACAGTTTTAATGATTTTAGACGGTTATGGATTAAGCGATGAAATCAAAGGAAATGCAGTTGCAGAAGCAAATACACCGGTTATGGATCAATTAAAGGCAGAATATCCATTTGTAAAAGGATATGCCAGTGGTATGGCAGTTGGTCTTCCAGATGGTCAGATGGGTAATTCTGAAGTTGGTCATCTCAATATGGGAGCAGGAAGAATCGTTTATCAGGAGCTGACCAGAATTACAAAGGAAATTCAGGATGGAGTTTTCTTTGAAAATGAAGCGTTTAAAGCAGCAGTAGATAATTGCAAGAAAAATGATTCTGCATTGCATTTATACGGTCTTGTATCAGATGGTGGAGTTCATAGCCATAATACACATATTTATGCATTATTAGAATTAGCAAAACGAGCAGGGCTCACAAAGGTATTTGTTCATTGCTTTTTGGATGGCCGTGATACACCGCCTGCTTCTGGTAAGGGCTATGTAGAAGAATTAATGGATAAGTGTAAGGAAATCGGTGTTGGTCAAGTAGCTTCCGTTATGGGACGTTACTATGCAATGGACAGAGATAACCGTTGGGATCGAATTGAATTGGCATATCGTGCACTTCGTTATGGAGAGGGAAAAACAGCTGCATGTGGCGCATGTGCAATTCAGAATTCTTATGATGAAGGTAAGACAGATGAATTCGTGGTTCCTACTGTAGTAGTAGGAGAAGATGGAAAGGCAGTTGGTCCAATTCAGGATAAAGATTCCATTATTTTCTTTAATTTCCGTCCAGACCGTGCGAGAGAAATGACACATGTATTTTGTGACAATGAGTTTACTGGTTTTGATAGAGGAAGTAAACCAGACGTTGTATATGTATGCTTTACCGATTATGATGCAACCATTCCAAATAAATTAGTTGCGTTCCATAAAGTTGAGATTACAAATACATTTGGGGAATTTTTAGCAGCAAATGGTTTAAAACAAGCACGTATTGCAGAAACAGAAAAGTATGCACATGTAACATTCTTCTTCAATGGTGGTGTAGAAAAGCCAAATGAAGGAGAAGATAGAATTCTGGTTAATTCTCCAAAGGTAGCAACTTATGATTTGCAGCCAGAAATGAGTGCATTTACTGTTGCAGATAAATTAGTAGAAGCAATTAAGTCTCAAAAGTATGATGTAATTATTATTAACTTTGCAAATCCAGATATGGTAGGTCATACAGGTGTGGAGGCTGCTGCAATTAAAGCAATCGAAGCAGTCGATCAATGTGTAGGAAAGGCAGTAGAAGCAATTAAAGAAGTAAATGGACAGATGTTCATTTGTGCCGATCATGGAAATGCAGAACAATTGATTGACGAAGAAACTGGAGCTCCATTTACGGCTCATACAACTAACCCAGTACCATTCTTACTGGTGAACGCAGATCCTTCTTATAAATTAAGAGATGGAGGATGCCTTGCCGATATTGCCCCTACTTTAATTGAATTAATGGGCTTACAGCAGCCAAAGGAAATGACGGGAAAGAGTTTGTTAATAAAATAATGGCAAGACGGGCGTCCTTATAAAAAGGTCGCCCATGTTGCTATTTATCAGATGGGAAGAAAGCTCCCGAGTGAGTCTTGAAAAATGATTAAGTTTGAGCGGGATTTCTGAAGAATTTTGGAAAGTGGTGAGAGAAATTTTTCAGAAATAATTCAATTTCAATCAAAATCACTCAGAAAATTTTGTGGAAAGTGACTTGAATCTAAAACGAATGAGAGAAGAATTACATAGGTTACATGAAAAATAATCGAATTGTAAAAAAAATAAATTCACAGTATCTCCTAAAAGATTCGTTATTTCATTAAAAATATTTGTATAATATACCTATAAAATTTAACACTTTAATGCGATGAATCAAATTTGACAAAAAAATGTCGATATGATATACATAAACTATCAGTTGGCCAAGTGGCACTGAAGATACCTATTGACTGATGTTTCTAAAGCATCCATCAACAAAGAGGAGTGTTAATTATGATGTATCAAAGAAATATTCGTTTATCTCAGGAATCTGTAGGAGAATTTGTAAATGCCGCTAGTAAATGTGAATTTGATATTGATGTCTGTTATGGACGCATTACTGTAGATGCAAAGTCTATTATGGGCGTTTTTAGTTTGGATTTAAGTCATTGCCTGACTGTAAAGTATCAGGGACAAGATGACAATTTTGAATGTGTATTGAACCGCTATGAGGTTGCATAAGGAATACAAATCAAAATATATTAGGATACAATGTATACTTATAAAATAGGTATTTGCGATGATGAACCGATTTTTTGTGAAAGTTTAAAAAAGCTTTTAACCGCATATCAAGCGGAGAGTAAAAATCAATTAGGAGTTCGGATTTTTCATCGTGGGGAAGAATTAATTGACAGTTTTCATAATGGAAAATGTCCGTATGATATATTAATGTTAGATGTGGATGTACCCGATGGTATGAATGGGGTACAGACAGCAGAGAAAATAAGAGAACAAAATCCAGATGTAATTATTATTTTTATTACAAATTATGAAAAGTATGCTTTAGATGCTTATCGAGTTGATGCGATTGATTATCTGGTAAAGCCAGTACAATTAGACCAGCTGCGCAGAGTTATGGCGAAGGCAATTATTCAAGTAGATTATGTGTTGGATTATCAGAAATCAGCAAATCGCTATCTTCCCATTATTGTGGATTATGATAAGGTTAATGTAGAAATCTCCAAAATTCTCTATATTGAAAAACGGAGAAATCAAAGTTTAATTCATACGGAAGATGGAGATTATTCTTGTTATGAAACATTATCTCAGCTATATGAGAAACTAGATAATAACAAATTTATGTATGTACATCAGGGATTTATCGTTCAATTTCCAAAGATAAAAGAAGTCGAAAGAAATAGTGTTTGTTTTGCAGGACATATTAGAGTTCCTGTGAGCAGAAAATATCAAAAAGAAGTTCAGGCCAGATTTCAAGATCGTTTATACCGCCTGAGAGAACAGATGCTAAAAAAAGAAGCTACAGTACCAAAAAAGAGATAAAAATAGCTGTCAGACAACGGTTAAAAATTATTACTGTTGCCTGGCAGCTTTTTGAATTATATTTAGATAAAAGGTGATTTTTAGAGCTGTTATTTATAAAAGAAAGAACAATTTCTCTGTATTGATAAATAAAAAAGTGCATTTTAGCTATTTATTACTTATAAAGGATATTTAATCAAATATAGACTACATTTTTCTAGACAATGCATTTAATATTTGATAAAATAAAAAAGAATGAGTTGCAAATAGAAAATGAATAGAAAAAGTTTATGGAATGAAAATAGAATGGAAAGATTTTTAATTAGAGCTCCTATGCTTGCTTTGCAAGTATTATTATAATATAAGAGTCAATTACGGATAAGGAAAGGATGATAAAAATGGAAAAGAAAAACCCAATTGTAACAATGGAAATGATGGATGGAGATATTGTAAAACTAGAGCTTTATCCTGAAGTAGCTCCCAATACAGTAAATAATTTTATTAGCCTAATTAAGAAAAACTTTTATGACGGAGTTACATTTCACCGTGTCATTGCTGGATTTATGATTCAAGGTGGTGATCCGAAGGGAACAGGAACAGGTGGACCAGGATATTCCATCAAAGGTGAATTTTGGCAAAATGGATTCCAAAATAATCTTTCCCATACACCTGGAGTCATTTCTATGGCACGTACGATGGATCCAAATTCTGCGGGAAGCCAGTTCTTTATTATGCATAAAACATCACCTCATTTAGATGGGGCATATGCAGCATTTGGAAAAGTGATTGAAGGAATGGATGTTGTTAATAAAATTGCAGAAGTGCGTACAGATTTCCGTGATTGCCCTATGGAAGAGCAAAAGATAAAAAAAGTAACAGTAGAAACATTTGGAATGGATTATCCAGAACCAGAAAAATGCTAAATTAGAGGTTCTTTTATATAACAATAAAAAGGCTATTGCACAATTTCTTCACCAAGATTAGGTGATAGTAGGTGCAATAGCCTTTTGCTATTGTTGGATTAGGAATCTAAAAATCACTTTTTAGCATATGTTCGATTATATGTTGTGTATAAGCACCTGCAAATTTACGTTCCTCTTTGCTCAATTCCTTGAGATAAATTGGCTGTCCAAATTCTACAAAAATATGTTGTGGACGAATTTTAGGGAATTGTTTTTCAAAAATATTAATGGTTCCTCTCATTGCAACTGGAATAATTGGACATCCTGTCTTTTCGGCCATTTTGAGACTTCCTTCTTTAAATGGCAATAACTGTGTTTCATCTTCATTTTTATTTCGGGTTCCCTCTGGAAAAATCCAAATAGAAACACCTTGTTTGATATAATCAATTCCTTGAAGAATGGTTTTCATTCCTTCTTTTAGATTATCTCTGTCCAAAAAAAGACAATATAGTTTTCTCATCCAGTTACTAAGAAGAGGAGCTTTTTCCATTTCCTTCTTTGCTACAAATCCTGTCAAGCCTGTTACATTGGTATAACCAATTAGGATGTCAAAATAACTGCGATGGTTGCCCACATAAAGGACGGGACGATCGGTTGGAATATTTTCTTTTCCTTTAATCGTAAGTTTTACACCCGCCACCCAAAGAATTAGGCGAAAAGCGGTTTGAACCATAGTGAGTGAAATATGATCCTTTAATGGACGATTAAATTTGCCGACAATCCAGAGAATAATTTCTGGTATAATGCCAATCACAAGATATAAAACAACAATTAATACAACAATAATGAAACGAATCATTGATTTGCCTCCGCTGGGATGGCCTCCTCTTCTTTCTTTTTCTCCTCAATCTTAGCTTTTAAAGATTCTAATAAATCGAGTGAAAAATCTTGGGGCGTGCCATCAATTTCTTCTTCTTTCTTTGGAACGATCTCTCCGCGTCCATATAATTCAGTCATGGACTTTAATTGTTTTGCCAAATCATCGCTTAAATGACTTGGACGGAAACGGAATCCCCAATTTCCAGAGGCAACGGATGGAGTATTCATACGGCAGTCGTTGCCAAATCCAAGTGCATCTTGAATTGGGAAAATACAATATTTCGCAATACTGGACATAGCAGCACGGATCATATCCATATGGATTGCACGTGCATCCGTATTTAAATAACGGCGGAGTCGGTCTTGTTTTTTTGGATTTAAATCTTCAAAATACCAGCCGACCGTAGTAGCATTATCATGAGTTCCAGTATAACAAATACAATTGCTTGTATGGAAATGATGAGGAAGTAAATCGTTATCATCTAAATCGCCAAATGCAAACTGTAATACTTTCATACCCGGAAGGTTAAAATCATCACGTAATTTTTCAACTCCTGGTGTAATGATTCCAAGATCTTCTGCCCAAATTGGAAGATCTTTACCAAAAATTTCTTGGATTCGATGGAATAAATCTGCTCCAGGACCTTTACACCAACATCCGTTTAATGCAGTTGTTTCACCATAAGGAATTGCATAATAGGCTTCAAAACCACGGAAATGGTCAATACGTAAGAAATCCACAAGGGCGAGCTGGCCTTGAATTCTCTTCATCCACCAGTCAAAATTTGTTTTCTTGTGGTATGCCCAGTCATATAAAGGATTGCCCCATAATTGTCCTGTTGCGGAGAAATAATCTGGTGGTACTCCAGCAATGACAAGCGGATATCCTTTTGTATCTAATAAAAATAATTCACGGTTTGCCCACACATCAGCACTATCCATAGAAACAAAGATTGGGATATCACCGATAATTTGGATGCCTTTGGAGTGGGCATATTCTCGAAGTTGATTCCATTGACGGAAAAATAAAAATTGAATGAATTTATAATAGGACACAGAATCGGAAAGCTGTTCAGTCCATTTTTCTTTAATTTCAGGAGTAGGATCTCTCAAATCGTCTTCCCAATCTAACCAACAAACACCTCCATGAGCATCTTTTCCAGCCATGAACAAAGCATAATCATCCAGCCATTCTGCTTCTTGTTGGCAGAATGTTTCATATTCTGCTTCTAAAGCAGTATTATAATGCAGTAAAAAATGTTGATGAGCAAGTTTTAGTAATTCTGTCTTTACTGGAATGACATAACCATAATCCACATGATCCAGATTAAAATCAGGTACTTTAAAAAAATCAGGACCAGCTAATAAGTGATCTTGGATTAATAATTCTGGACTAATGAGTAGTGGCTGACCTGCAAATGCAGAAAAGGACTGATAAGGGGAGTCACCATATCCAGTTGGTCCAAGAGGGAGAATTTGCCAGAGTTTTTGTCCAGCTTTCTCTAAAAAGTCAATAAAATCATAGGCTCCTTTTCCAAAGTCGCCAATTCCGTAACGGGATGGAAAACTGGTTGGATGTGCCAGAATTCCAGAAAAACGTTCTTGTACTGCCATATAAGAACCTCCTATTTCTTTTTTGTCATTTCATCTAACAGCCGATTTTTCAGCTGATAAAGTTTGTCAGAAAGATCGATGTGAACTCTATGAGGATTAATAAGACGGCGAGTTTCTGGCCATAGTGTTTCTAATTCTTCTTTGCAATATGCCTGGATGTCCATAACAGATGGACTTTGGTAAACACATTTTCCGTTAATAAAGATTGGAATAATAAGTTCCTTTACTGTATAAGTATCTGCCTCTAAATAAGTTCGTTTCCATGTATCAACTGGATCAAAAAGAGTCAATGGCTGAGAAGGATCGAAAACTTCATCTGCAAGACAGATAACATCTGCGATAATCTTATTATTTGTGCGGTTATAAATACGATAAACCGTTTTATTTCCTGGATTGGTTACTTTCTCTGTATTTTCGGAAAGTTTGATCTTTGGAATAAAACGCTTTGTTTCTAAATCTTGGATAGCTGCAAGTTTATAAACGCCTCCAAATGCAGGGCAATCTTTGGATGTAATTAAGTTGGTACCTACTCCCCAAGAGTTAATCGCAGCTCCTTGATTTTTTAAACTATTAATCAAATATTCATCCAAATCGCTCGATGCGGAAATAACTGCATCAGTAAATCCAGCATTATCCAGCATTTTCTTTGCTTCTTTTGATAAATAGGCGAGGTCACCGCTATCTAGCCGAATTCCATAAAACGTAAGAGGAATACCAGCATTTCTCATCTCTGTAAATACCTGAATTGCATGAGGAACTCCAGAACGTAGGGTATCATACGTATCGACAAGTAAAATACATGCAGATGGATAAAGTTGTGCATAGGTACGAAATGCAGAGAGTTCATCTGGAAAACTCATAATCCAGCTATGGGCATGTGTCCCCTTCACTGGAACATCAAACATTTTTCCAGCCAGTACGTTAGATGTTCCAATACAGCCAGCAATCATTGCAGCTCTGGCACCATAAATACCAGCATCAGGACCCTGGGCACGGCGAAGACCAAATTCCATCACACCATCGCCCTGTGCGGCATGAACAATACGTGCTGTTTTAGTAGCGATCAAACTTTGGTGATTGATAATATTTAAAATCGCAGTTTCCACAAGCTGGGCTTCCATAATTGGAGCAATTACTTTTACCATTGGTTCTTTTGGAAATATTACGGAGCCTTCAGGAATGGCATAAATATCTCCAGTAAAATGGTAACTTCTTAAATAATCTAAAAACGATTCTGTAAATAGTCCCGTATTTCTTAAATATTCAATATCATCATAGTTAAAAGAAAGCTCTTTGATATATTGAATAATTTGATCTAGTCCAGCACAGACTGCAAATCCATTGTCACAAGGATTTTTTCGATAAAAGGCATCGAATACAACACGCTCATTATTGCCTTGCATAAAATATCCCTGCATCATTGTTAGTTCATAAAGATCCGTTAATAAAGTAAGATTTCTGCTCATAGTTTTGCCTCATAATTATCTGGAACGGGAAATAAAGATAAGAGTTATCCGTTCACGTAATGGTTTTATTATTGTAATATACAAAAAGAAACTCTAGTAGAGGTTCTTTTTGTTTTGGATTATCAAGCATAGGTAATCCTAAAAAAGTACATATTTATTATAACATATCCTTGAGAATATGCAATCATTATGAATAAAATTTTGAGTCATCTAGGACTGAAAATCGTCAATACAACGAATAGAAACATTGGCAATGTAAGCGTGAGCTTTTATATGAAGCTGAGGGATATCATCGTTTAAATAATGTCCTGTAAGTGATGCACAATTTCCCAAAATAGAGTTACCTTCTAATATAACGTTTACATTAGGAGGTACTAAAATAGTAAGAGTTCCGAGATGCACATCACATTCCAAATAAGAAACATCTGGAAACTGAAGGTGACTCATATCATAAGTTAATGTGCCAAAGATTATTTTTAAGATTCCTTTTTGAAATTGTTTTGGTTTTGAAGCGATTATATACTCGGAAGTTTTTTTGGTTAAATGGCTGTGGGTATATCCAGCGAAAGGAATGGATTCTTTTAATCGTCCTTTTGTTTGAAAAGTGATAATTAGAGCTATTACAGATGCAATAAATGAGAGTAATAATAAAAATTGTTTTTTGAGTTTTTTCAAGTTACAGTCTCCTTTCTATAATAAGATGATAAGATAAATTTAGTATCGGTGGATTTGTTAAAAAAGTCAATATAATTTTTAAGATTAAATTGACAGAATTCCTATAAAATAAAAGAAACTCAATTAAAAATTAATATTTAGTTAAAAAATTACAAAATCTTGTTATAAAAATTTATCTGGAAAAATAGAGTACATTATGGTAACATAAAAAGATAAATAAAAAGGGAGGAATCACTCTTGAAAAAATTACTATTTATTTTTAATCCATTTTCTGGAAAGGGAAAGATTAAAAACCGTTTAAGCGATGTTATTTATTTATTCAATCAAAATGGATATGAAATTACAATACAGGCAACCCAGTGTAAGGAAGAAGCAACATCAATTGTAGCTAAAAAAGGCTCAAAGTATGATCTAATCGTCTGTAGTGGTGGTGATGGTACATTAAATGAAGTTGTTTCTGGATTAATGACTTTGAAAAAGAAACCTCCAGTTGGCTATATTCCAGCGGGTTCCACAAATGATTTTGGAGCAAGCATAGGACTTCCGAAAAATGTGATGCGTGCAGCTGAAATCGTTATGAAAGGAGAATGGAATCCATACGATGTTGGACAGTTTGGAAACCGATATTTTGTATATGTTGCAGCATTTGGTGCGTTTTCTGATGTGTCTTATATGACACCACAACAAACAAAAAATCTAATTGGTCATCAGGCATATGTATTGGAAGCAATGAAAAAAATTGGTACCATTAAGCCGATTCATATGTTAATGGAATATAACGATCAAGTCGTAGAAGGTGATTATCTTTTTGGAATGATTTCAAATGCGACAAGTGTTGGAGGAATAAAAGGGATTGTCGGAAGTAATGTTAGTATGGACGATGGATTATTTGAAGTTATGCTTGTGAAACATCCAGAAAATCCGATAGAATTTCCAATGATCCTTTCTAATTTATTATCAAAAGAAAAAGATCCAAAATATATTGTAACATTTAAATGTGCAGAACTAAAAATTCACAGTGATGAACCAGTGAGTTGGACGTTAGATGGTGAATTTGGAGGAGATTGTTGCGATACAGATGTAGTAATACATAAAGAAGCAGTTTGTATTGCAAGCTTAAAAAAAAACTGACATAAATACTTTACAAAGCGGAAATAATATAGTATAATACTAATTTGTGGAAGTATGTTCTGTTATAAAAAAACGGGCAGAATTTTGCAGAAAATATTTGTAAACTGTCATATAATAATAAGGATGAAAACAGACATTATGGATACGGATACGTTATGAGGCCTATAAACAGAAAGGACAATGTGCGATGGAAAAAGAGATTTTAAACGAACGTCTGGGAAAACTTGTCGAAATTGGAAATGGAAAAAATAAAGCTCTGGATTTCAATGACATTAATGATTTTTTCGTTGGCGAAGTATTGACACCAGAAGAATGGGAGTATGTTTATAGCTATCTGGAAGCGAAAAAGATTGATGTACTTCGTCCTATGGATGACGATATGGCAGCAGATGATGCATTATTACTGGACAAAGATATTGATTTTTCCGCAGAAGAAGAAGAGATTGATTTGGATGCCATTGATCTGTTAGAAGGGATCGGAACAGAGGATCCAGTACGTATGTATTTAAAGGAGATTGGAACCGTTCCACTTTTAAGTGCAGAGGAAGAGCTGGATCTTGCAAAGAAAAAGGCAGAAGGAAGTACGTATGCGAAGGAACGGTTAATTGAAGCGAACCTTCGTCTCGTGGTCAGTATTGCGAAACGTTACACTGGAAGAGGTATGAGTTTTTTAGATTTAGTTCAGGAAGGAAATCTTGGACTGATCAAAGGCGTAGAAAAATTTGACTATACAAAAGGATATAAGTTAAGTACATATGCGACATGGTGGATTCGCCAGTCTGTGACAAGAGCATTGGCAGATCAGGCAAGGACAATCCGTGTACCAGTTCATATGGTTGAAACAATTAATAAGATGTCTAAGATGCAGCGTAAATTGACATTGGATCTTGGATATGAGCCGTCTGTAACAGAACTTGCGAAAGCATTGGATATGTCAGAAGACAAGGTTATGGAAATTATGCAGATTGCAAGAGAACCAGCATCATTGGAAACACCAATTGGGGAAGAAGATGATTCAAATTTAGGAGATTTTGTAGCAGACAATAATGCAGTAACACCAGAAGGAAATGTAGAATCGGTTATGCTGCGTGAGCATATTGATTCTTTACTGGAAGATTTAAAAGAAAGAGAACGTCAGGTAATTGTATTGCGCTTTGGCTTGGAAGATGGACATCCTCGGACATTGGAAGAAGTTGGAAAAGAATTTAATGTCACAAGAGAACGTATTCGTCAGATCGAAGCAAAAGCGTTACGTAAACTTCGTAACCCTGTTAGAAGCAAACGAATTCGTGACTTTCTTTAAATAATAAAGTTGGAATGGGAAGGGTATTTGAAGAGGCATCTTCAGATGCCCTTGTTCGTTTCTCTGTGAGAAAATGTAGTATTAACAATGTCATAGAATTAAGGGGGAGCTTATGCAGAAAGTAAATTATCAAAAAGAATTGGAACGGAAATTAGAACAATTACAAAAAGAGCAGATTGTTCCTAAATTGCTGCTTCATAGTTGCTGTGCTCCATGCAGCAGCTATGTGCTGGAATATTTGTCGAATTATTTTTCGATTACTATATTTTATTATAATCCTAATATTTCACCAAAAGAAGAATTTGAAAAAAGAGTAAAAGAGCAGCAGAGATTGATTGCATCCATGTCTTTTAAAAATCCTGTAGATTGTATTGTAGGAAAATACGAGCCAGAACGATTTTTTGAGGCGTCAAAAGGGTTGGAAGATATTCCAGAAGGAGGGGAGCGATGCTTTCGGTGTTATGAACTTCGGCTTAGAGAGACGGCGATCCTTGCAAAGCAAAAAGGTTTTGATTACTTTACGACAACGCTTTCCATTAGTCCGTTAAAAAAAGCAGAAAAGCTAAATGAAATTGGACGTAAATTAGAACAAGAGTACCAAGTAAGTTATTTATATTCTGATTTTAAGAAAAAGGATGGATATAAGCGTTCGATACAGTTGTCGCAGGAATATCAATTATACCGACAAAATTTCTGTGGTTGTGTATATTCGAAAAAAGAGGCAATGCTTCGTGAAAGGGAAATAAATTAGGGAAATTTACTCTATTTATGGATGGGAGAAGTTATGTGGAAATATAGTGTGAAAAAACCATATACAGTCATTGTGGCAGTGTTGATGATTTTAGTATTGGGGATTGTGTCCTGGACGAAAATGACTACAGATCTACTTCCTGAGATTAGTCTTCCATATATGGTTGTTGTAACAAGTTATGAGGGAGGAAGTCCAGAAGAAGTAGAACTAATTGTTACCAAACCAATTGAACAGGCGATGGCAACATTGGACCATATTGAAAATGTAACATCTGTTTCCTCGCAGGGACAATCTACGGTTATATTGGAATTTGATGATTCTGTTAATATGGAATCTGCTACAATTGATACAAGAGAGAAGTTGGATTTACTGTCTTCTTATTGGACAGAGTCGGTTAGCAATCCGATTATTACGAAGGTAAGTCCCGATATGCTTCCAATTATAACGGCAGCTGTCGATATGGAGCAAAAATCAACAGAAGAGTTAAGTTCGATTGTAAATAATGAACTGTTATCCAAATTAGAAGGCGTAAGCGGAGTTGCAAGTGTTTCAATCAGTGGAGATATTGAAAAGGAAATTCAAGTTGTGCTGGATCAAGAGAAAATTGAGCAGATCAACGAGAAAATAAAAGAAGCAATACAAAAACAGATGAGTGAGGCCAGAGAGCAGCTGGATGCAGCGGAAAGTGAGCTGGAAACTGGAAAACAAGAGCTAAATAATCAATTGAGTATGTTTTCAGATGGATCGATTGATTTTAGTCAAGGGATGTTAAGTGGAAAGTTAGAATTGCTGAAGTCAGAAATTCAAATGGCACAGATGGAAAGTGAATTGCAGGAAAAAGAAACGGAAATTCAGCAATTGGAAATAGTAATAAAAGAACTGGAAAAAGCAGTGGCAGCTGCGAATGAAGAGAATGCGCAGGCAGAGGCGCAGGCAGTGGCGTTGGAACAGGAAGCAGCACAATTAAAAGCAGAAAATGAGCAAAAGGAAATAGAGTTAAAACAAGAACGGGCTCAACTGGAAGCTCAAATTGCAGAATTAAAGGAACAGTTGACTAATTTAGAACTAGAAACTCCAAGTTTTGAGATAAAACCAAGTACTAGTGAAGAAGCTACAGAGAAAGAAGAAATTCCTTCTAAAGAAACTTCCAAAGAAACCTCAAAGGAATCCAAAGAACAGACAAAAGAGTCCACAACGGAGTCAGAGGAAAAAACAAAAGAAAAGGAGTCCACAACAAAGGAAGAAATAAAAAAGGAGAAAACGGAAAAAGTAGATGAGCCTATTAAAAAAATGGCAGCAAAATCGGTTCAATCAGTAGATTATTCCGAGCAAGATTCCATTTTAACACAGCTGAGTCAGTTAGAAGAGCAATTACAAGAAGTAGTTGCCAAGGAACAAGAGTTGGCGTTAAATAAAGTTTCTTATGAGATGAAACAATCGGTAGCAGAAAGTGCAAGGGTTTCGGTAGACACTTCTAAAAATGTGACGGCTCAGTTTGAAGCGCAGCTAAATTTATCCAAAACGCAGTTGGAACAGGCAAAACAAGCATTAAATACGGCAAGACAACAAATTCAAAGTGGGGAAACAACGGTTACCGATAATCAGGATGAGTTAAATACACAGGAAAAAGAATTGACAAAACAGCAGCAGGAAGCACAAAAGCAACTGGATGAGGCAAATGAACAGATGAAAGAAGCCGAAGCACAGTTACAGGAGCAAAGAGAAGCGTTGGAGGAGGCCGAAGCAAAAGCATTAGAAGAAGCGACTCTAGATGGAAAGATCACAAACGAAGCGATTCGGTCCCTGCTTCAGGCACAAAACTTTAATATGCCTGCTGGATATGTGAAAGAAGGAGATACTTCTTACTTAGTACGAGTTGGGGATAAAATTACCGATATTTCGGAAATGAAAAAATTGCTATTATTTGATCCAAAGATAGAAGGAATTGACCCAATTATGTTAGAAGATGTGGCAGAAATTTCCTATGTAGACCATTCAGCAGCTTCTTATGCAAAAGTAAATGGGAATGATAGTTTGATTTTGTCCATACAAAAACAAAATACATATTCTACTACAGAGGTATCGGAACAACTCAATCAGACATTCCGAGAGTTAGAAGAACAATATCCAGGATTACGTTTTACAAATCTAATGGATCAAGGTGTTTATATTAATTTAGTTGTAGATTCCGTACTGGATAATCTGATTATGGGCGGATTGTTGGCAATTGCAATTTTGATTCTATTCTTGAAGGATATCAAACCTACTATGATTATTGCATGTTCCATCCCTGTCAGTGTAATTTTTGCAATTGTATTAATGTATTTTTCAGGGGTAACGTTAAATGTAATTTCGCTTTCTGGTCTGGCTGTTGGAGTTGGAATGCTGGTAGATAATTCCGTTGTAGTAATTGAAAATATTTATCGGTTAAAAAGTAAGGGAGCAACGATAATTCAAGCAGCTGTATCGGGAGCCGCCCAAGTGGCAGGAGCAATTACTTCTTCTACATTAACAACGATTTGTGTTTTCTTACCAATTGTATTTGTAGAGGGAATTACAAGGCAGTTATTCGTAGATATGGGATTAACCATTGCATATTCCTTACTTGCAAGTTTAGTGATTGCCTTGACGCTAGTACCAACGATGTCCGTTGGTTTATTAAAAAAAGCATCTTTGAAAAAACAAGTTCTTTTCGATAAGATGCTGGATCGTTATGAAAAGTTAGTAGAGAAATGTTTGATTCATAAATGGCTGGTCATCGTTCTCGTAGTATTAATTTTAGCAGGAAGCGTTGCTGCATCGTTTTCCAGAGGCACTGCATTTATGCCAGAATCGGACAGTAATCAGCTAACTGCAACTCTGACAATGCCAAAAGAAGCAAAATTAGAGGATACAACTGCCATGGCAGACGAAGTAACACAGCGAATTCAGGAAATTGAAGGTGTAAATACCGTTGGGGCAATTATGAGCTCCAATAGTTTAATGAGCGGAGGGGGAACGAATACTCGCTCAGTTACGTTTTATGTTGTGTTAGAGGAAAAGAGAAACGATACAAGTCAGGAAATTGCAGTTCAAATTGAAGAAGCTTGTCAAGACCTGGACGGGGAAGTAACTGCGACGGGGTCCAATATGGATTTGAGCGCTTTGGGTGGTTCTGGAATTTCAATAAAAGTATTTGGTGAAGAGATTGATACGTTAAAAGAAGCTGCAAGTGAAATAGCAGAAATTGTGGCTGATATAGAAGGAACCGAAGACGTGTCCAATGGAATCAATGATCCAATTCCAGAACTTCGTATTATTATTGATAAAGAAAAAGCAATGGAGTCAGGATTAACTGTAGCGCAAGCCTATATGGATTTGAAGACGGAGTTAGCAGATCCAACTTCTTCCACAGATATTGAAGAGGATGGTCAATCCTATTCTACAATTGTATCAGATGGAACAAATACTATGACACCAGAAGATTTGGAAAACTATGAATTTACTGTAACACAGGCAGATGGTACAACAAAAGCGATTGCATTAAAAGATGTTGCGAAAATAGAGGAAACGGAGACATTATCCTCCATTAATCGAGAACAGCAAAAGCGGGTATTAACAGTTTCTGCATCCATCGCAGACGGATACAATATTGGTTTAGTCAGTGAAGACTTAAATAAAGCGTTGGAGGAATATGAACCGCCAGACGGATGCAAGATTGAAGTATCTGGAGAAAATGTAACAATCAATGATGCAATGGAACAGCTAATACAGATGATGTTACTAGGTGTTATTATGATTTATTTTATTATGGTAGCACAATTTCAATCGTTTTTATCTCCGTTTATTGTTATGTTTACGATTCCACTTGCATTTACAGGAGGTTTTTTAGGATTATTTTTGACTGGAAATGAAATTAGTGTCATTGCGGCAATTGGATTTATTATGTTATCTGGAGTCGTTGTAAATAATGGTATTGTATTAGTAGATTATATTAATCAACTTCGATTAGAAGGATGGGAGCGAAGAGAAGCTATTATAGAAGCAGGAAAGACTCGTATGCGTCCAATTTTAATGACTGCAATTACAACAATACTGGGACTTATGACAATGGCAATGGGAATCGGCAGCGGAGCCGATATGATGCAGCCGATTGCAATTGTTACTGTTGGAGGTCTGACTTATGCAACGATCATGACATTGTTTGTAATTCCAGTTATGTACGATATTTTTGCAAGAAAGCAAATGAAGTCAGTGGATAAGAGAGAGCTGGAAATATTAGATGATTAATAATGAATACAAACCTGATAGAATGGGGCTGTATAAAATACCTGATTTTTAAAGTTTAGAGACAAAATCTTGACAGAGCAAAGGGTTTCGTGTAAAATATTTTCAAACTGTATTTTTAGACCAAGAAGTCAGGTATGAAATACAGAGTAAAATAATAAAAAATGGAGAGTGATTTACTTTGGATTCGGGTGACGTCATACAATTGATTATGTTGCTCATTTTAATTGGTTTTTCGGCAATATTTTCATCTGCGGAAACTGCATTAATGACATGTAATCGTATTCGTTTACGTTCAATGGAAAATGAGGGAAACAAAAAAGCAGGAAAAGTTTTAGATATGGTAGAGAACAGTACCGACAAGATGTTGAGTGCCATATTGATAGGGAATAATGTAGTAAATTTATCCGCATCTTCTCTTGCAACCGTACTAGCTACAAAGTTATTAGGCAGTAGTGGAGCTGGTATTGCTACAGGAGTGATTACCTTATTGGTTTTGATTTTTGGTGAGATTACTCCAAAGTCTTTTGCTACGATATCTGCGGATAAACTGGCATTGATGTATTATAATTTTATTCATGGATTAATGATCGTGTTAACTCCTGTTATTTTTCTCGTTGGTATACTGTCAAGGGGCGTATTATTTTTGCTTAGAGTGGACCCAGATGCCAAACCTGAAACGATTACAGAAAGTGAACTTCGAGCCATGGTAGATGTCAGCCATGAAGAAGGGGTACTGGAAAGCGATGAACGAAAAATGATTACCAATGTATTTGATTTTGGTGATTCGCAGGCAAAAGATATTATGATTCCACGTGTAGACGTTACTTTTATACAGGTAGATGCCACATACAATGAACTGTTGGAGATCTTTCGTGAGGATATGTTTACGAGGTTTCCTGTCTATGAAGAGAGCACGGATGATGTAATTGGCGTAATTAATATGAAAGATGTGTTGCTCTATGATCATCAGACACCATTCTCAATTCGGAATTATTTAAGAGAAGTTCATTTTACTTATGAACATAGTTCTACGCTGGAACTGTTGCAGGAAATGAGAGAAACTTCATCAAATGTAACGATTGTTTTGGACGAATATGGTGCAACAGTCGGAATGATTACGCTGGAAGATTTACTGGAAGAAATCGTCGGTGAGATCCGTGACGAGTATGATGAAAATGAGATAGAAGCTTTCCAAAAAACTGGAGAGAATCAATATAATATTGAAGCTTCTATGAAGTTGGATGATATCAATGAGATTTTGGAACTGAATATTCACTCAGATGATTATGATAGTCTTGGAGGATTTATTATTGAGTTGTTAGATCGTCTTCCGAAGGAAGGGGAAGAAGTCTCTTATCGTAATATGACATTTAAAGTTCTTCAAGTGGAAAAGAATCGAATAGATCGAATTCAATTGACCATTCATCCTGAATTTGATATACCAGAAGACGGAACTTCTGAAGCAGAAAATTAAAAGAAAAGCACTTTTCTTTTTGTTTATTTTATGTTATGATAGCTCAAGTGAGAATAAGTAAATAGGAGGAATGATTCATGAAGAGAGTAAAGACTTTAACGACAAAAACTCTGAAAAATACAATGAAAAAGGGCGGATGTGGAGAATGTCAGACATCCTGCCAATCCGCTTGTAAGACTTCCTGTACAGTAGGAAATCAGAGCTGTGAAAATAATCGATAATTTTGAGCAGGAGCCGAGGGGATTTCTCCTCGGCTTTCAATGCGCTATGGAGTGCAAAAATTTTCCTATTATTGGGAGAAGTTAATAGGTGATGTGTAATGCACATCATAATCGAGAAGGGAGAATGAAATTGATTCATCAATATAAGAATAATGGATATAATATTATATTAGATGTCAATTCTGGCTCTGTCCATGTAGTAGATGATGTAGTGTATGATATCGTTCCATTATTTGAAACGAATACAAAACAAGAAATTGTAACAAAATTAGAAGAATGTTATTCCAAACAAGAAATTGAGGAAGCTTGGGAGGAAGTAAATACGTTAAAAGAAGAGGAGTTATTGTTTACTCCAGATATTTACAGAAATTATATTACTGACTTTAAACAGAGAAAAACAGTAGTAAAGGCACTCTGTTTGCATATTGCACATGATTGTAATTTAGCATGTAAATATTGCTTTGCAGAAGAAGGAGAATATCATGGCAGAAGGGCTTTGATGAGCTTTGAAGTTGGGAAAAAAGCATTGGATTTCTTAATTGCCAATTCGGGGAACCGCATTAATTTGGAAGTGGACTTCTTTGGCGGAGAGCCTTTGATGAATTGGGATGTCGTAAAACGTCTTGTGGAATATGGACGTTCTCAGGAAAAAATTCATAATAAGAAGTTTCGCTTTACGTTAACAACGAATGGTGTATTGCTGAATGATGAAGTTATGGAATTTTGTAACAAAGAGATGAGCAATGTTGTACTTAGCCTGGATGGAAGAAAAGAAGTAAATGATAAAATGCGGCCATTCCGCAATGGAAAAGGAAGTTACGATCTAATTGTTCCAAAATTCCAGAAATTTGCAGAAAGTCGAAATCAGACGAATTATTATGTCCGTGGTACATTTACGAGAGAAAATTTGGATTTTTCCAAAGATGTGATCCATTTTGCAGATTTGGGATTTAAACAGATGTCGATTGAACCAGTAGTGGGATTACCAGAAGAGCCTTATGCAATTCGTGAGGAAGATCTTCCAGTAATCATGGAGGAATATGATAAGCTGGCAGTTGAATATATCAAACGGAAGAAAGAAGGACGAGGATTTAATTTCTTCCATTTTATGATTGATTTAGAGCAGGGACCATGTGTTGCAAAACGTTTATCTGGTTGTGGGTCTGGAACCGAATATTTAGCAGTAACACCATGGGGAGATCTGTATCCATGTCATCAGTTCGTTGGACGAGAAGAGTTTTTACTCGGAAATGTGGATGATGGAATTGTCAATGAAGCATGTCGAAATGAGTTTAAATTATGTAATGTCTATGCAAAGGAAAAATGTCAAAACTGTTTTGCTAAGTTTTATTGCAGTGGTGGATGTGCTGCGAATTCTTATCAATTTCATGGTTCTATTACCGATGCATATGAGATTGGATGCGAAATGCAGAAAAAACGCATTGAATGTGCGATTATGATTAAAGCAGCTCTCGCAGATGAGCAAAACTAAGAAACAAGGAGAAGAGTGCAATGAAGAAAAGAAGTGCAGTAATTCGTCTGATTGCAGTATTGCTTGTAATGGCTTTCATGGCTTATACGGCAGTGTTTGGTTTAGGAAGCGATCAGTCTGGAAGTGTGTACGATGTAAACCTCGGCTTAGATTTAAGAGGTGGTGTTAGTATTACATATCAGGCAGTTGGAGAAGAGACTCCATCGGATCAGGATATGGAAGATACACGAAATAAAATGCAAAAACGTGTGGAGAGTAAATCGACAGAAGCTCAAGTGTATCGAGAAGGAGCAGATCGAATTACGATTGATATTCCAGGAGCAACGGATGCCAATGCAATTTTAGAAGAGCTTGGAAAGCCTGGTTCTTTGATCTTTTGTACTGATATGAATGATCCAGAAGGCACAAAGGTAATGGATGGAAACCAGATAGAAAGTGCACAGGCTGGTTCAAGAGAAGCAACGGCAGGAACGGCAGAGTATATTGTACAGTTGACAATGACGGCAGAAGGACAGCAAGCCTTTTCAGAGGCAACGGCAAAACTCGTAGAAACAAATGCTCCTATTTATATTATCTATGATGGAGAAGTAATTAGTGCACCGAGTGTGAAAAGCCATATTACAGGAGATACTTGTTCGATTGACGGAATGGAAAGTTTAGAGGCAGCAGAAGACTTGGCTTCTACGATTCGTATTGGTGCGCTTCCAGTTGAATTAAAAGAACTTCGCTCCAATGTCGTAGGTGCAAAATTAGGAGAAGAAGCAGTTCAGACAAGTTTACTGGCTGGTGCAATTGGTTTAGCCATTGTATTTGTATTTATGATTGTGGTGTATCGAATTCCAGGATTGGCTGCATCTTTGGCATTACTTTTATATACTGGTACAATTGTAGTATTGTTGAGTGCGTTCCGAGAGGAAATTACTTTGACACTGCCTGGAATTGCAGGTATTATACTTGGCATCGGTATGGCGGTTGATGCGAATGTTATTATTTTTGCCCGTATGCGAGAGGAAATTGGAAAAGGAAGAAGTGTTGCAACAGCGATTGATACTGGATTTTCCAAGGCGTTGTCTGCAATTATTGATGGTAATGTTACGACATTAATTGCAGCAGCCGTTCTTTATATTTTAGGTTCTGGTACAGTAAGAGGATTTGCTCAGACATTGGCGCTTGGTATCGTCTTATCTATGATTACTGCTTTGTTCGTAACAAGGTTAATTTTAAAATCGTTCTATGCATTGGGAATTCAGCATGAGAAATTCTATGGAAAGACGGTAAATGTTAAAGTAATTAATTTCCTTGGAAAGAAGAATCTTTGCTTCTGCTTATCCGCAATTGTTATTTTAGCTGGAATTGGAACAATGATTTACCATGGATTCAATGGAGACGCACTTGCATACAGCCAAGATTTTAAAGGTGGTACATCCACAAGCGTAACATTTAATGAAAACTACGATGCATCTCGTCTGGAGAAGGAAGTCAATCCAGTTATTGCAGAAGTAATCGGAAGCAATGATATTCAAGTCTCTCCAGTGCAGGATAGCAATGAGGTTATATTTAAAACTCCAGAATTGACATTGGAGCAGAGAACAGCGTTATATGATACATTGGAAGAAAAATTTGGTGTAGATAAAACGTTAATTACAAATGAAAATATTAGTGCAACGGTTAGTAATGAAATGAAATCTTCTGCAATTAAAGCAGTATTGATTGCAGCAGTATTTATGTTATTATATATCTGGTTCCGATTCAAAGATATTCGTCTGGCATCAGCATCCGTTTTGGCATTGATGCACGATGTACTTGTTGTATTAGCATGTTATGCAATATTTCGCTGGTCTGTGGGCAATACATTTATTGCATGTATGCTTACGATTGTCGGATATTCGATTAATGCAACGATTGTTATTTTCGACCGTATCCGAGAAAACTTAAAAGCAATGAAAAAAGAACCTTTGGAGAAGATTGTTAATGTCTCCATTAGTCAGACTTTATCCAGAAGTATTAATACCTCTCTTACTACTGTGATAATGGTAATTGTATTATTTATTCTTGGTGTAACATCCATTCGAGAATTTGCATTGCCATTGATTGTAGGTATTACGGCAGGTACATACTCCTCTGTTTGTCTGGCAAGTGCATTTTGGTATGTTTTCACAACGAAATTTGGAAAAAAGAGTAAAAAATAATGGCAAAATATACGATTTTAACAACGGATGGCAGGGCAAAACGTGCGGAGTATGAAACCGTACATGGCACCATTCAAACCCCTGTATTTATGAATGTAGGAACAGTTGCGGCGATTAAAGGAGCTGTTTCTACAATGGATTTAAAAGAAATTGGTACGCAAGTGGAATTATCCAATACGTATCATTTGCATGTGCGTCCAGGTGATAAGATTATTCGGCAACTTGGCGGTCTTCATCGTTTTATGAACTGGGACAGACCAATTTTAACCGATTCAGGAGGCTTTCAAGTATTTTCTTTAACTGGTCTTAGAAAAATCAAAGAAGAGGGAGTTTATTTTAATTCTCATATTGATGGAAGAAAGATTTTTATGGGACCAGAGGAAAGTATGCAAATTCAGTCTAACTTAGCTTCTACGATTGCAATGGCATTTGATGAATGCCCATCTTCGGTAGCGGAACGCTCTTATATTCAAGCAAGTGTAGATCGTACTGCTCGTTGGTTAAAACGCTGTAAAGAAGAAATGCAGCGCCTGAATCAGTTGGATGATACAATTAATAAAGAACAATTATTGTTTGGAATTAATCAAGGAGCAATTTTTGAAGATATTCGTATTGAACATGCAAAACGAATTACCGATATGGATTTGGACGGATATGCAATTGGAGGGTTGGCAGTTGGAGAGACACATGAGGAAATGTATCGAATTTTAGATGCAGTCGTTCCATTTTTGCCGCAAAACAAGCCAACTTATTTGATGGGAGTTGGAACTCCAGCCAATATTTTGGAAGCAGTCGATCGAGGCGTAGATTTCTTTGATTGTGTTTACCCATCTAGAAATGGAAGACATGGACATGTATATACAAAACATGGAAAGCGAAATCTATTTAACGCAAAGTATGAATTGGATGAACGTCCAATTGAGGAAGGATGTAATTGTCCTGCATGCCGCAGTTATAGCAGAGCCTATATTCGGCATTTACTGAAAGCAAAAGAAATGTTAGGAATGCGTCTTTGTGTGCTTCATAATTTATATTTTTATAATAATTTAATGACTGAAATTCGAGAAGCCATTGACAAACATTGTTATAAAGAGTATAAACATAATATGCTTGCTTCGATGGCAGCAGGAGAAACAGGAGGAAAATAATATGTTAACAGCAACAGGTACAGCAGGTGCACCTAGTCTGCTTTTGATTGTAGGATGGGTTGTAGTTTTTGGAGTAATTATGTATTTTATGACAATTCGTCCTCAAAAGAAACAGGAAAAAGAGCATCAAAATTTGTTAAATTCTCTGGAGGTAAATGATATTGTTTTAACATCTTCAGGTTTCTATGGAACAGTAATCGATATTACAGAAGATACGGTTATTGTTGAATTTGGCAACAATAAAAATTGCCGTATTCCAATGCAAAAGAAGGCAATTGTACAGGTAGAAAAGCCAGGTGCAGAAGAAGAATAGGAGAAAAGGTGCTGATTCAGCACCTTTTCTCTTATCGTGACAGATAATAGAATTTCTAATTAAGCGAAAAAATCCAAAATTTTATTAAGATTTCATTGAAAAAATTGAAATAGATGGTATGATAAAATCAAAGTAAGGTGTTGAAAAGTAAAATTAGTTAGAAACAAAAATATAATTGGAGGGTTTTATGAGAATAAAAGCACCACGAGTCTATCGTCAGGAAAAGGGATTACTTGAACAAATTGGAGAATATGTTTACCCAGTGAGCGAAAAATTTTTTGTTATTTGTGAGAAGAAAATTTCAGATCAGATTGGCAGTGAAATAAAAAGAAGTTTAGAGGCAGCAGAAATTGAATGGAAAAACGTTGTATTTGAAGGAAGATGTACGGAGGCGTTAGCGATGCAGTATGCCAATGACTGTATGGAAGCAGAATGTGAAGCAATTTTAGGAATTGGAGAAAATGATGCATTAGATTTGGCAAAAGCAGCAGCACATTATGCAGACGTACCTGTCGTAATTGTTCCAACTGTTGCATCTTCTAACGCACCGTGCAGTTCCATTGCAGGATTATTTAAAAACGGACATTTTGATAAACGGTTAAGATTGGGAAACTGCCCAGATATGGTGCTTGTAGATTCGGAAATGATTACAGCAGCATCACCTCGTTATTTAGCAGCTGGTATGGCAGATGCCATTGCCACTTATTTGGAAAATAAAATTCTGTTTCAGTCAGAACTAGAGGGAAGAATAAAGAAAGGTACAATTTCGGCTACTGTTATGGCAGTTTCGAAAGAGAGTTATAATAGTATTCTTGCATATGGACAAAAAGCATTGGAAGATGTGAAAAATCATATATGCAGTGAAGAGGTAGAAAAGGTTATTGAAGCAAATATTTATTTAAGTGGAATTGGATTTGAAAATGGCGGACTTGCGGCAGCGCATTCTATTGCAAAGGGAATGACACATTTAAAAGAACTGGATTTGCTGCATGGGGAATGTGTTTCGATTGGAATTTTGGCACAGATGATAATGAGTGGCAGCAATTTAGAGGAATTTCAAACGATGAAGAATTTTCTATGTTCATTAAATCTTCCAGTCTGTCTTTCTGATCTTGGAATAGGAAATTTGAGAGAAAGCGCAGAGAAAATTGCAAAACCAGCTAGTTCTGCCTATGCATCGAATCCAGCGCTTCCGTTTTCGATGAGATATGAAATGATTGCAGGAGCGTTGTTGGCATTGGAAAATTAGAAGGAATAAGGGAAATAATTATGGATACAAGGGTGGCGTTAATCGGAATTGTAATAGAAAATGAACAGTCTATTCAACAGTTTAATGAAATTCTACATCAGTATGGTCAGTATATTATAGGGAGAATGGGTATTCCGTATCCAAAGCGCCAAGTGAATATTATTAGTATTGCGATTGATGCGCCAGCAGATGTCATTAGTGCATTGGCTGGGAAGTTAGGACGGTTACCTGGTGTAAGTTCTAAAGTGATTTACTCAAAATTATAGTTATGTTGTGAGCAGCGCAGCATTAGGAGGAAGGAAATGAGGGAGTTAGTCGATAAACTACAGGCAGAGCGAAGGCTGGAAAAGCAAGAGTGGATTCGTTTAATTTGGAATGAAGATTCATCTTTAGATGAATACATTTTTGAAAAGGCAAGAGCAGAACGAGAATTTTATTATGGAAATAGAGTTTATATTCGAGGATTGATTGAGTTTACAAATTATTGCAAGAACGATTGCTATTATTGTGGAATTCGCAGAAGTAATAAAAAATTGGAACGGTATCGTTTAACGGAAAGTCAGATTTTGGATTGCTGTGATATTGGATATGAATTAGGATTTCGTACTTTTGTGCTCCAAGGAGGAGAAGACGCAGGTTATACCGATGAAAAAATCGTTCATCTAGTACGATCCATGAAAGCACTTTACCCAGATTGTGCAGTCACACTTTCCATTGGAGAGAAGAAGAAAGAAAGTTATGAGGCTTTTTTTGAGGCAGGAGCGGATCGCTATTTACTTCGTCATGAAACGGCAAATACCAATCATTACCGCAAATTGCATCCAGAAGAATTGACATTAGAAAATAGAATTCAATGTTTGATGAATTTAAAAGAAATTGGGTTCCAAACAGGATGTGGATTTATGGTAGGATCTCCGTATCAAACGGTTGATACGTTAGCGGAAGATATGATGTTTATTCAAAATTTTCAGCCTCATATGGTAGGAATTGGACCATTTATTCCACATCATCAAACTCCGTTTGCAGATATGGAGGGAGGAAGTGTTGCATTGACACTGAGGTTATTGGGATTACTTCGGATTATGATACCAAACCTTTTACTACCTGCAACGACTGCACTTGGAACGTTACATCCGAGAGGAAGAGAAAAAGGAATGGCAGCAGGAGCCAATGTTGTGATGCCAAACCTATCTCCAATTGATGTAAGGGAAAAATATTTACTGTACGATAATAAAATTTGCACAGGAGATGAAGCAGCAGAAAGCCTTCAGCATTTAAAACAGACAATGAAAGAAGCAGGCTATGAAGTTGTGACAAGCCGTGGAGATTTTATTCATAAATAAAAAAATAACTGACAGGGAAGTCGTTCTGACCTGTAAGAGAGGAGAACACAATGGCAATTTATAATCCAGCCTCCTCCAAAGCGGAGGAATTTATTAATCATGAAGAAATTTTAGAAACATTAGAGTATGCTGATCAGAACAAAACAAATGAGGCATTGATTGATTCATTAATTGAAAAGGCAAAACTGCGCAAAGGCTTAACGCATAGAGAAGCATCGGTTCTTCTTGCCTGTCAAATTCCAGAAAAAAATGAAGAGATCTATGCTTTGGCAGAACAGATTAAAAAGGATTTTTATGGAAACCGTATTGTTATGTTCGCACCATTGTATTTGTCCAATTATTGTGTCAATGGCTGCGTATACTGTCCATATCATGCAAAGAATAAACATATTCCACGTAAAAAACTGACACAGGAAGAAATTCGTCAAGAAGTAATTGCATTGCAGGATATGGGACATAAACGATTGGCTTTGGAAACTGGAGAAGATCCAATCAATAATCCAATTGAATATGTATTGGAATCCATTAAGACAATTTATAGCATTAAACACAAAAATGGGGCCATTCGCCGTGTAAATGTGAATATCGCTGCTACTACGGTTGAAAATTATCGCAAGTTAAAAGAAGCTGGAATTGGAACTTATATCTTATTCCAGGAAACTTATCATAAAGAAAGTTATGAGAAGTTACATCCAACAGGACCAAAACATAATTATGCTTATCACACTGAGGCAATGGATCGTGCAATGCAGGGCGGCATTGATGATGTTGGTATTGGAGTACTCTTTGGTTTGGAATTGTATCGTTATGAGTTTGCAGGTCTTTTAATGCACGCAGAACATTTAGAAGCAGTGTTTGGAGTTGGACCTCATACAATTAGTGTACCACGAATTCGCCGTGCCGATGATATCGATCCAGATGTGTTTGATAATGGTATTGATGATGATACCTTTGCAAAACTTGTCGCATGTATCCGTATTGCAGTTCCATATACAGGAATGATTATTTCTACAAGAGAAAGTCAAAAATGCAGAGAGCGTGTACTGCATTTAGGTGTATCTCAGATCAGTGGAGGTTCTCGTACAAGTGTTGGTGGTTATGTAGAACCAGAAGAAGAAGATTCTTCTCAGTTTGAAGTAAGTGATACAAGAATGTTGGATGAGGTAGTAAAGTGGTTGATGGAACTTGGCTATATTCCAAGCTTCTGTACGGCATGTTATCGAGAAGGACGTACAGGAGACCGTTTTATGAGTCTTTGTAAGAGCGGACAGATTCAAAATTGCTGTCATCCAAATGCATTAATGACGTTAAAGGAATATTTGGAAGATTATGCTCGTCCAGAAACAAAGGCAGTCGGAGACGCATTAATCTTAAAAGAAATTAAAAATATTCCAAAAGAAAAAGTGCGTCAAATTGTAATCGAACGATTAGAAAAAATTGCAAATGGAGAGAGAGATTTTCGATTCTAATAAAAGTTCAATGGGGACAGCTTGTCTGTCCCTTTCTTAATTTTAGCGTAATACAAAAAAGAAATGGAGGAATATTATGGCAAATTTAAATCAGATTCCAAGCGGAAATCGAGTTCATATTGGATTTTTTGGAAAGAGAAATGCTGGAAAGTCCAGCGTAGTAAATGCAGTGACGGGGCAAAATTTAGCAATTGTATCAGATACAAAGGGAACAACTACTGACCCTGTGCAAAAGGCAATGGAATTGCTTCCAATTGGTCCAGTTGTAATTATTGATACACCTGGCATTGACGATGAGGGAGAACTAGGCAGTTTGCGTGTGAAACGTACAAAACAAGTATTAAATAAAACCGATGTGGCTGTTTTAATTGTGGATGCCCAATTAGGGATTATGCCAGAAGATCGGGAATTAATTCAATTATTTGAACAAAAACAACTTCCATATATTGTTGTGTACAATAAATCGGATTTAGCAGATTTGACAGAAAAAATAAAAGAGGATACGTCCATTCAAAATAAAATTGCAGTTAGTGCATTAACCAAGGAAAACATTTATGAATTAAAAGAGATGATTGGACGTCTGGCAGGAAAAGAGAAACCTCATTTCCCAATTGTACAAGATTTAATCGAGGGGGGAGATTTTGTTGTATTAGTGATTCCAATTGATGCAGCTGCTCCAAAAGGACGATTAATTTTACCACAGCAGCAAACCATTCGAGAAATTTTAGAATCTGGAGCAGTTGCGGTAGTCTGCCAGCCAACAGAACTAAAAGAAACGCTGGCTGGTCTGAGTAAAAAACCAAAACTTGTAATTACCGACAGTCAGGCATTTGGTCAAGTGTCTCAGATGACTCCAGAGGATATTTTACTTACTTCATTTTCCATTTTATTTGCGCGTCATAAGGGAAACTTAGAACAGGCAGTGAAAGGAGCCGTGGCAATTGAAACATTAAAAGATGGAGATACGGTTTTGATTTCGGAAGGATGTACCCATCATAGACAATGTGGAGACATTGGAACGGAAAAATTGCCTGCATGGATTCGGAATTATACAAAAAAGAAGTTGAATTTTTCCTTCTCATCAGGAACAGAATTTCCAGAAGATGTGACAAGTTATGCTATGATTGTGCATTGTGGGGGCTGTATGTTAAATGAAAAGGAAATGAAATATCGTCAACAATCTGCAATGGATCAGCAGACACCAATTACGAATTATGGGATTATGATAGCCTATATTCATGGAATTTTAAAAAGAAGTTTGAAAGTTTTTCCTGATATTGAAAAGTATTTACTATAAAAGTGTCGTCAATAGACGGACAGCTAAGGGATTTGCCTGAATTGCGAATACGGACTCCTTACAATATTATGAAGGATTTTTTAAATAAATATTAAAAATATAGAAAAATGCAAAGGTTCTTGGGAAAGGGATGACATTTAAAATATTCTGTGTTAAAATAAAAGATCATAGCAAAGCTATGAGATTGGATTAAGACGAGAAAGGAAATAATGATGAAAGTTGTAATACTAGCAGGTGGGTTTGGAACGAGGATTAGTGAAGAAAGTCATCTAAAGCCAAAACCAATGATTGAAATTGGAGAAAGACCGATTTTATGGCATATTATGAAAGAATATTCTCATTATGGATTTAATGAGTTTATCATTTGTCTCGGATATAAACAACATTTAGTAAAAGAATTTTTCTCAGATTATTTTTTGCATACATCGGATATTACATTTGATCTTGCAAACAATAAAATGATTGTGCATAATAATTTTTCAGAACCATGGAAGGTTACATTGGTGGATACAGGTCTCAATACAATGACTGGAGGAAGAGTAAAGCGTATTAAAGACTATGTAGGAAATGAAACCTTTATGCTTACATATGGAGATGGAGTTGCGGATATTGATATTCGGGCTCTGGCAGAATTCCATAAAAAGCATGGGAAAATTGCAACGATTACAACGGTGAATATCGGGCAGCGTTTTGGAGTAATTGATATTAACGAAGAAGGACAAATTGAATCTTTCCGTGAAAAAAATGATGAAGATGGAAGTATGATTAATGGCGGATATATGGTCATGAATCCAGAAGTGTTTGATTATATTGAAGGAGATCAAACAGTATTTGAAAAAGAACCGTTGGAAAATCTGGCAAGAGATGGACAGTTGATGGCGTATTATCATAAAGGATTCTGGAAATGTATGGATACGCAAAGAGATAAGAAAAGTTTAGAAGAAATGTGGCAGTCCAATTGTGCGCCATGGAAGGTTTGGAATGATTAAGAAAAAAAGAATGGAGGATCTTATGTTAGATTTGAATTTTTTCAAAGATAAAAATATACTTGTAACAGGGCATACTGGTTTTAAAGGATCTTGGCTTTGTAAGATTTTATCCGATGCAGGTGCAATTGTAACAGGTTATTCTTTAAAGCCTCCAACTGACCCAAATCTATTTACGCTTTCAGGAATTGAAAAGAAAATAAATTCAATCATTGGAGATATTCGAGATTTTGAACATCTTATGCAGGTATTTGATCAGGTACAGCCTGAGATTGTGATACATTTGGCAGCGCAGCCGATTGTAAGACAATCGTATCGTGATCCGCTGGAAACTTATGAGACGAATGTAATGGGAACGGTTCACTTACTGGAAGCGGTACGGTTACATCCTTGCGTTCGTTCTGTCTTAAATGTTACCACGGATAAAGTATATTATAATAGAGAATGGGAATGGGGATATCGAGAAGACGATCCGTTAGATGGATATGATCCATACTCTAACAGTAAATCCTGCTCGGAATTAGTGACACATAGTTATAAATTATCTTTCTTTAAGGATGGGATGCCAGCCGTTTCAACGGCACGGGCAGGAAATGTTATTGGAGGAGGAGATTTTGCTGTGGATCGTATTATTCCAGACTGCGTTCGGGCAGCTGCGTCAAATCAGCCAATGATTGTAAGAAATCCACATTCCGTCAGACCGTATCAGCATGTATTGGAACCATTGATGTTATATCTTACAATTGTACAGAAACAGTATGAAACGAGTGATTTTGCGGGATATTATAATGTAGGTCCAGATGATAAAGACTGTTTGACGACAGGAAATCTGGTCGATTTGTTTTGTGAATCTTGGGGAGATGGAATGACTTGGGAAAGTCATTGGGATGGAGGCCCGCATGAAGCGAACTTTCTAAAGTTGGACTGTTCTCGTGTAAAACATATATTTGGATGGAAACCAACATGGGATGTAAAAACGGCAGTTCAAAAGACGGTAGAGTGGTCCAAGATATGGTTAGAAAATGGTGATGTTGCTGCATGTATGGAAGAACAAATCAAATCATTTTTAGCATAGATTAGGAAATAAAGGAGTAAAGGTAAAAAATGTTTGAACAGATGAGTGAAAAAGAAGCGAGAGAACAAATTCTCTCCATGGTTTCAGAATATTGTGATAAATATCATAATCAGGAAAAACCTTTTGAAGAAGGACAGAGAATTCCTTATGCTTCTCGTGTTTATGACCATGAAGAAATGGTAAATTTAGTAGATAGTTCATTGGAATTTTGGCTGACAGCTGGACGTTATACGGATCAATTTGAAAAAGCATTTGCACAGTATTTGAATATACCATTTTGTGCCCTTGTAAATTCTGGTTCTTCTGCAAATTTAGTGGCTTTTATGACATTAACCTCTCCTTTACTTGGGGAACGTCAGATAAAACGAGGAGACGAAGTAATTACGGTCGCTGCGGGTTTTCCGACTACGATTACTCCAGTCATTCAATACGGAGCAGTTCCAGTGTTTGTGGACGTTACAATCCCTCAATATAATATTGATGTTACAAAATTAGAAGCAGCTTATTCAGAAAAAACAAAAGCCGTAATGATTGCACATACACTTGGTAATCCATTTGATTTGGAAGCGGTAAAGCAATTTTGTGATAAGCATAACCTTTGGTTAATCGAAGACAACTGTGATGCACTTGGTTCCAAATATAGAATCAATGGAGAAGAACGATTCACAGGTACGATTGGAGATATTGGAACTTCTAGTTTTTATCCTCCGCATCATATGACGATGGGAGAAGGCGGAGCAGTTTATACAAAAAATCCGCTTTTAAACCGTATTATTCGTTCATTCCGAGATTGGGGACGAGACTGTGTATGCCCTTCTGGACGAGATAATCTTTGTGGACATCGTTTTGACAGACAGTATGGAGAATTACCAATTGGATACGATCATAAATATGTATATTCTCATTTTGGATATAATTTAAAGGCAACGGATATGCAGGCTGCGATTGGATGTGCTCAGATTAAGAAATTCCCAACATTTGTAGAGCGCAGAATTCATAACTTTAATCGTTTAAGAGCTGCATTGGAAGATTGTCAAGATAAGTTAATTTTACCAGAGGCTTGTCCAAATTCTACCCCAAGCTGGTTTGGATTTTTAATTACTTGTAAAGAAGGAGTAGACCGTAACAAAGTAGTACAATATGTGGAACAGCGAGGAGTTCAGACACGTATGCTGTTTTCGGGTAATCTAATCAAACATCCATGTTTTGACCAAATGAGAGCGTCAGGAGAAGGATACCGAGTAGTAGGAAGTCTGGAAAATACCGATCGTATTATGAATCATACGTTCTGGGTTGGCGTATATCCAGGTATGACGGATGAAAAAATTGACTATATGGCAAAAGTAATAAAAGAGGCTCTGTAATAGAAAAGGGAGTAATCATATGAGGATAAAATTGTCGAATTATATTGCTCAGTTTTTAGTAGAACATGGGATTACCAATGTTTTTACAGTAACTGGCGGGGGAGCGATGCATTTGAATGATGCATTTGGACATCAAGAGGGATTGAAATGTTTATACCAGCATCATGAACAGGCATGTGCAATTGCAGCAGAAAGCTATGCAAGAATGGAAAATAAAATGGCTTTGCTCTGTGTCACAACAGGGCCAGGGGGAACCAACGCATTGACTGGTGTGGTAGGTGCCTATTTGGATTCCATTCCGATGCTTGTAATATCGGGACAGGTTCGTTACGATACGACGGCACGTTATACTGGATTGAACCTTCGGGCAGTAGGAGACCAGGAATTTGATATTTGCAAAGCAGTAGATTCTATGACCAAGTATTGTGAAATGGTAATTGATCCAAACAAGATTAAATACTGTTTGGAAAAGGCAATGTATATTGCAAAACACGGCCGTCCAGGTCCATGCTGGCTGGATATTCCATTAAATGTGCAGGGAAGTTATATTGAAACCGAACAATTGGAGGGATATATTCCAGAAGAAGATTATAAAAAAGAGCTGCCTCCTGCGGTAAAAGAGGAAACCATAGATTGTATTATTGAGAAAATTCGTCAGGCAAAGCGGCCAGTATTTTATGCTGGAAATGGAATTCGTATTTCAGGAGGATATCAAGAATTTCGTTCTGTTGTAGAGAAAATGAATATTCCAGTTGTTACAACATGGGATGGAATCGATGAAATTGAGACAGATCATCCTCTGTATACTGGAAGAGCAGGCGGTATGGGAGATCGTGCTGGAAATTTTGCGGTACAAAACAGTGATTTAGTTTTAGCAGTTGGCAATCGTCTTAGCATTCGGCAAGTTGGATTTAATCATGAAACTTGGGCAAGAGAAGCGTACGTAATTGTGAATGATATTGATTCCGAAGAATTAAAAAAACCAACGATCCATGTAGATATGCCAATTTGGGCAGATGCAAAAGACTTATTAACGAAGTTAGATGCACGTTTGCCAGAAGGAAAATTGTTCCAGAATCAGGATTGGATTACGGTATGCCAGAATTGGAAGAAAGATTATCCGGTATTGCAGCCAAAACATTTGAATCAGGACAATGGATATGCCAATGTATATGCGGCAATTTATGCCATTAGTAGTAAACTGCCAGAAGGACAGGTAACGGTAGTTGGCAATGGATCTGCCTGTGTCGTTGGAAGTCAAAGTTATATTATAAAAAAGAATCAACGATTTATCATTAACTCTGCAATTGCTTCCATGGGTTATGATTTACCAGCGGTAATTGGAGCAGCGATGGCATGTGAAGGTCAGGAATTAATTTGTGTGACAGGAGAAGGAAGCATTCAGATGAATTTGCAGGAATTGCAGACAATTGTTCATCATCAAATGCCAATTAAAATTTTCCTTATTAATAATTGTGGATATCATTCCATCCGACAGACACAGCGTAACTTTTTCCAAAGGCCATTCGTAGGAATTGGAGCAGACAGTGGAGATTTAAGCTTTCCAGATATGGAGAAATTAGCGTGGGCATATGGAATTGCTTATACAGCAGTACACCATAACCGAGACTTAGATGGGGCAGTAAGTAAAACACTTGCAAAAAAGGGACCTGCTATTTGTGAGATTTTTGTAGATACCGAGCAGAATTTTGAACCAAAGTCTGCTACAAAACGTCTGGAAGATGGAACATTAGTGTCAGCTCCATTGGAAGACTTAGCTCCGTTTTTAAGTAAAGAGGAATTGAAAAAGAATATGTTTATTCCTCTTGTAGATGAGTGATAAGACGGTTAAGGCTATTCTTTTTGTTTAGGAGAATATTATGGAAAAAATAACTCGTGCAGTGCTGACTGGAGCAACGGGAATGATTGGAGCAACTCTTGTACAAGTATTATTAAAAGAAGGAGCAGAAGTGTGGGCGCTTGTAAGGCGCTCTTCTGCCCGAATAAGAAACTTATCCAAAAATGAAAAATTACATTTGGTGGATGCAGAGTTATCTCATTTGGATGATTTCATGCAGCAGATGGAAAAATTGCCTTCCAAAGCAGACGCATTTTTTCATTTAGGATGGGAAGGCACTTATGGATCGAGCAGACAAGATCTATATTTGCAAAATAGAAATGTAAAAAATACATTGGATGCAGTCCACTTAGCCCATAAGTTGGGCTGTGAAGTGTTTGTAGGGGCTGGATCTCAGGCAGAATACGGGAAGTGCAGGGATAGAATTTCACCAAATACTCCAACTTTTCCAGAAACTGGTTATGGAATTGGAAAACTCTGTGCTGGACAAATGAGCCGAAATTTATGTAAGCAGTTAGGAATTCGCCATATATGGGCGAGAATTTTAAGTGTCTATGGACCAATGGATCAGGAATATACGATGGTAATGTCTGGAATATATAAATTATTGAGAGGAGAACGTCCAGTTTATACAAAGGGAGAACAGAAATGGGATTATTTGTATTCCGAAGATGCAGCAAGAGCCTTGTATTTGGCTGGATGCAAAGGAAGAGATCAGGCAATTTATTGTGTTGGAAGCGGAATGGTACGACCACTACGGGAGTATATTTTAGCAATCAGAGATGCAGTAGATCCAAAAGCCTCGATTGGTTTGGGAGAAGTCCCGTATCCAGAAGGACAGGTTATGTATTTACAGGCAGATATTGAGACATTGACAAAAGATACTGGATTTGTTCCAGAAGTTTCTTTTGAAGAAGGAATTCAAAGAACAGTTCAATGGTGTAGAAAGAGGTAGGAATGAAAACAGTAAGTATTGTAGTACCTTGTTACAATGAAGAAGAGAATGTAATACCGTTGAGTGAGGCAATTATTCAGGAGTTTGAAAAGAAACTCCCAGAATACAATTATGAAATAATTTTTATTGATAATGACTCCAAAGATCGGACAAGGGAATATTTAAGAAGACTTTGTGAAAAAAATCCCCGTATTCGGGCTATTTTTAATGCCAAAAATTTTGGGCAGTTTAATTCCCCTTATTATGGATTATTACAGGCGACTGGAGACTGTGCAATTTTAATGGCAGCGGATTTTCAAGATCCAGTTGAAATGATTCGTCCATTTGTGGATGGATGGGAAGAAGGATATAAAATTGTAATTGGTATTAAGACGAAGAGTAAAGAAAGCAAGATTATGTATTTCTTGCGAAGCTGTTATTATCGGATGATTAAAAAACTTTCCGATGTAGAACAAATTGAGCATTTCACAGGGTTTGGCCTTTATGATAAAAAGTTTATCCAAGTATTGCAAAACTTAGATGATCCTACTCCATTTTTGCGTGGAATTGTAGCAGAGCTGGGATTCCGCAGAAAAGAAATTGAATATACCCAGCCACAACGCCGTGCAGGAAAAACAAGCAATAATTTTTATCGTTTGTTTGATGCGGCAATGTTGAGTGTAACGTCATATACAAAAGTAGGGCTTCGGATTGCGACATTGCTTGGAATGTTTAGTAGCGTAGTAAGTATTTTGATTGCAATTATATATTTAGTAATGAAATTAATCTATTGGGATCGATTTGCAGCAGGTATGGCGCCTGTTTTAATTGGAATGTTTGTGTTAGGTTCCATTCAGCTATTTTTTATTGGATTAATTGGAGAGTATGTATTAAGTATTAATGCACGTACGATGCGTCGTCCGCTTGTAGTGGAGGAAGAACGTATTAATTTTCCAGAAAGAGAGGAAACAGCAGATGACAGAGGAAGTGCAAAAGGCGATTGATCAGGTTCACGCCGCACATATTATTATTATGAAAGAGATGGAGCGAATTTGTAAAAAACATCATATTATGTTTTATATTGAAAGCGGAACGCTTTTAGGAGCGATTCGTCATAAGGCCGCAATCCCATGGGATGATGATGCAGACACAGCAATGCTCCGCAGTGAATTCGAAAAATTTAGAAAAGTAGTAAGAGAAGAATTAGCACCTGGATTTGCTTATGTGGAGCCAAAAGATCTGGGGAATAATGCAATTTTTGATTTTGTGCCTCGAATTATTTTATTGGATTCTCAGATTCAGCCAGAAGATGAAGAACAGAAGTTTTATGGCAATGGAATGAATAATCATGTATCGGTAGATATTTTTATTATTGATGATGTGAACGACTGTAACTGGATGCATTTGCTTTCCAGAGCATTAATTTTGGTCTGTTATGGATTGGGAATGGGACATCGTTATCAATTGGATATGAATGACTATAACGGACTATCTAGATTTGTAGTTAAAATTCTGTCTGGGATTGGAAAACATATTCCATCAGAAAAAATTATACAATGGTATGATAAGGCATCTCGTATGGGAACTGGAAAAAATAAAAAGAAGCACCGCTGTTTCTATGGGAATTTTTTGATTCAGGATGTGGCGCTTATCTATGATAAAAGATGGTTTGCAGAAACAGTTCCTGTTACATTGAATGGAGTAGAACTTCCTGCTCCAAAGGGATGGCATCGAGCATTGAAGACGATTTATGGTGATTATATGCAGCTTCCTCCAGAGGAAAAAAGAGTAAATACACATTGTAATCCAGATTATGTAAAAATATGGTATCAAGAAAAAAAGTAGGATGTGGCAGATATGATATTAGGAGGAAAACATGAAATTTGACTCTATAAAACGATTTGCACTGGATTTTTTGTATGGTACGGCTGCATTAGTAGCATTGAATGGCGTAATTACTTTTTTGGTTTATCCGTTTATTAATCGAACACTTGGAAACGAAGCCAATGGACAAGTTTTATTTTTTACGGCGATTATGGGATTGATGGCTTCTGCATTTGGTTCAGGAGCAAATTATGCCCGTATGAAAATTTCTACCATAAGGCATTCTCAAAATGGAGATTATAATTGGTTTTTGCTTGCCGTTGCAGGAATTGCAGTTATTGTGACAATTATTGCAGCAACAATTAAAAGAAATAGTGCAGGAGCATCCGTTGTAACCATTGCAATTTTAATTATTGTGACGGTCTTGCGTTATTATGCCGATGTACAATTTCGATTGGATTTAAACTATAAACGGTTTTTCTGGTACTATATTTTAGTTACAATTGGATACGTAGTAGGAGTATTGGTGTATCGATGGACATCCTCTTGGGCAATGATTTTTATTATCGGAGAATGTTTTGGCTTGATTTATGTTGCTGTAGTTGGTACTATTTTTAATCCTCCCTTTTTTAAGCGTTCTTCTCATTTTGTGGAAAACACAAAAGTAATGTGGAATCTGTCATCTGCCTATTTGATGTCGGATTTTGTTTCGTATGCAGATCGTGTAATGATTCCGTTATTTATCGTCAATGGAGACGAAGCATCGACAATATTTTATGTGGCTACACTTTTGGGAAAGATGGTTTCTCTATTGTCTACTCCGCTGAATGGCGTAATCATTGGTCATTTGTCTCGATATAAAGGAAAAATCACAAGAAAAATGTTTGCTGGAGTAATGGTAATTTTGCTGGCATGTGCAATTGTCTTTACATGTGGAAGTGTATTAGGATCTTATATTATTATTCCATTTCTCTATAATTCACAAGTGGTGGAAGCAGCAAGCAAGTTATTTTGGATTGCCAATGCGGGACAGGTGTTTTTCTTTCTTTCTAACACAATGATGGTTGTTGTGCTGCGATTTGCAACAGAAAAATATCAGATTTATATAGGGACCATTTATACCGTATTGTTTGTTGCGATTATTGTACCATTTATGCTTGTGTGGGGACTTTGGGGAATGGCAATTGGACTTTTGCTTATTAATATTCTAAAATTTGCCATTATAACTGGATTGGGATTTTATGCATTGAAAAAAGAAACAATGGATTAATTTAAATACAATATGATAATGGAGGAAACCTATGAGAGAAAAGAAAAAGACAGTGGGATTTTTCAAAACTTGGAAAGAACTCTGTTTTTGGGATTATTTGATTTTTTTAATATTGGCAGGCATCTGTTTTTTATCATTCCAACAAAATGATCTATTACATACGGCTGGATGTTCATATGGATATTTGAATGGACATATTTTAGATTTTTATGATTATTGTGGAGAATTTGAAATTCATCCGAGTTATATGCCAAGTATGTATTTATTATTTGCAATCTGGAATATTCCAATACGTATTCTAGGCATTGTAACAGTTCCAACGGAAAATCTTCCATTGATTGCCATTATGTGGGCGAAGTTGCTTCCATGTATTTTATATATGATCTCTGGATTTGTAATTTATGGGATTTGTATGGAAATTGGAATGGGAAGAAAAAAATCGAAACTTTGTACTTATGCAAGTTTAACTATGCCGATTGGATTTTATGCTCAATTTATTTTTGGACAATATGATATTTTTATGGTGCTTTGCATATTGCTTGGAGTTTACTTCTATCTAAAAAATAAAGATTTTTATTTTATTTTCTGGTTTGCAATTGCAATTACGTTTAAATATTCGGCGTTGTTAATATTTTTACCATTGCTTTTACTAAAAACGAAAAATGTATGGAAAATTATACTTAGCTGTGTTGCGGCCGCAGTGCCATATGGAATTGAATTTCTACTATATATAGGAAGCAAAGCGTTTTCCAATTATGCGTTTGGAATTGGAAGCAGCGGAGATAACCCAACGGGCTATATTTTTAATGCTACGTTATTTACGGGATTCCAACTAGGAACAGTACAGTTTTCGGTGAGTCTTGTAATTATGGGATTTGGAATTATTTGTGCATTAGCTTATTTTACAAGAGTGAAAGAAAAGAAAGAACTTATAAAATGGATGTTATATTTATGTTGTTTAGTGTCATTTGTATTATTTGGCCTTGCAAAATGGCATCCGCAATGGCTGTTGATGGCAGTTCCATTCTGGGTAATCAGTGCATTTATTCATAGAGATACGAAGATCTTTATGATTATTGATATTCTATTTATGATGTTCTTTACTATCTTTAATGTTATGATGATACCAAACAATGTGGATCAGGCAATGTTCAATCATGGAATCTTCGCTGGAATGGTGAATGGAGAGATTGGAACAAAGCTGACAATGGGAAATCTAATTGGCAAATTAGATCCAATGATCTGCCTTTCTATGATTTCTATGATTATGCTTGTCTATGCATTGTTTAAGCATCCAAAGTACTGTGCAGAGTCATTTGCTTTACAG
Source organism: Candidatus Fimimorpha faecalis (assembly GCA_018712075.1). Lineage (GTDB taxonomy): Bacteria > Bacillota > Clostridia > Lachnospirales > Lachnospiraceae > Fimimorpha > Fimimorpha faecalis. The sequence goes on along the minus strand of DVHN01000002.1, from coordinate 14,736 downwards.
GAGAATTGTATGGGATGGATTCGTACCCGTTTTGTGGTGGGTGTGGCTATGTTTGTGGTTCCAGCTTTTCTCTGCCTCTATGCATCCCAAGTTGGAACGCAGCCAACTTATGAAGTGAAATCTGGGACGAGTGGGGTAATTCTCTCCGAACAGGAGGATTCAGTTGTTCAGCCATTTATTAGTCAGGGAAGCATATTAGATCAAATTCAGTTTCCTGTTATGACAAATGGTCGTGCAAATAATGTAGATTTAGTTGTTACATTGCGAGAGCAGAGTACGGGGAAAGAACTATATACTGAGTCGTTTAATGCTTCTGGTTGGTGGGATGGTAAGTTAATCCAGCTATTTACTGGAGAAATTCCAACAGAAAAGGATGAGGTATACGAAGTGGTATTTAAAATAGAACCACGGGAAACCGAATCAAAATTAGCACTTTATTTAAATACGGTAACGCCAATTGAACACGATAAAGAAAAGAGCGTAATTGAGGGAGAAAAAAATGATTCTCAAGTGCAGATGATTGTGTATCAAAAATAATGGATACTGGTAAAAAGTTCAAAAAAAGGTTGACAGTAAATTTTGAATATGTTACTATGGTAGATGCACTATTATGGCTGATTATGCTTTTGCATATAATTTGCTATAACACGTGATTATGGTACGGCAAAGTATGCCGTTCAATTTTATAGAAAAACAGGGGTGAAACGTCAATGGAAAAAAGCAGAATCCGACCAGTGAAATCAGGAAAAAGCATTCGTATGAGTTATGCCAGACAAAAAGAAGTATTGGAAATGCCAAACCTGATTGCAATCCAGAAAGATTCCTATCAGTGGTTCCTCGATGAGGGATTAAAAGAAGTATTTGAAGATATTTCTCCAATCGCTGATTATAGTGGACATTTAAGTTTGGAATTTGGTGGCTTCCGACTTTGTACTGATGAAATCAAGTATACAATTGAAGAGTGCAAAGAAAGAGATGCAACCTATGCTGCACCGCTGAAGGTTAAAGTGAAGCTTTATAATAAAGAAAAAGACGAAATTAAAGATCATGAAATTTTTATGGGTGATCTTCCATTAATGACTGATACAGGTTCTTTTGTTATCAATGGTGCAGAGCGAGTTATTGTAAGCCAGCTGGTTCGTTCCCCTGGCATCTATTATACAATTGCTCATGATAAGGTTGGTAAGAAACTGTTTTCCTCACAAGTAATTCCAAACCGTGGTGCATGGTTGGAATATGATACGGATTCAAATGATATTTTCTTCGTACGTGTGGACCGTACTCGTAAAGTACCAGTTACCGTACTGATCCGTGCTCTTGGATGGGGAACCAATCAGGAGATTATTGATTTATTTGGAGAAGAGCCGAAGATTCTGGCAAGTATTCAAAAAGATACGTCCGACAATTACCAAGATGGTTTGTTGGAATTATATAAAAAGATTCGTCCAGGTGAGCCATTATCTGTAGATAGTGCAGCAAGCTTGCTGAACAGTATGTTTTTTGACCCAAGACGTTATGATTTGGCGAAGGTAGGACGTTATAAATTTAATAAAAAACTTCATTTTAGAAATCGCTTAAATGGTCATATTTTGGCAGAGGATGTAGTAGATACAGAGACAGGAGAAATCATTGCAGAAGCAGGTACGTTGTTAAACCGTGAATCTGCCACAGTGATTCAAAACGCAGCAGTTCCATATGTTATGATTCAGACAGAAGAACATGTTGTAAAAGTGATTTCAAATATGATGGTGGATGCTGCCGAGTATTTGGATTTTAATCCAGAGGAAGCGGGTATCCATGAATTAGTATTTTATCCGTTATTAAAACAGATTTTAGAAGAGAATGAAACGGAAGAAGAGATAAAAGCAGCCATTCATAAAAATATGGCAGAGTTAGTTCCAAAACATATTACAAAAGAAGATATTATTGCATCGATCAACTATTGCCTTCATTTGGAGTATGGAGTTGGTACAAACGATGATATTGACCATTTAGGAAATCGTCGTATTCGTGCGGTTGGTGAATTGCTTCAGAACCAATACCGTATTGGTCTTTCCAGAATGGAACGTGTTGTAAGAGAACGTATGACAACACAAGATGTAGACGGAATCACTCCACAGTCTTTGATTAATATTAAGCCTGTAACAGCAGCTGTAAAAGAATTCTTTGGAAGTTCTCAGCTGTCACAGTTTATGGATCAAAACAATCCATTATCCGAACTGACACATAAGAGACGTCTTTCTGCATTGGGACCTGGTGGTCTTTCCAGAGATCGCGCAGGATTTGAGGTTCGAGATGTTCACTATTCCCATTATGGAAGAATGTGTCCAATTGAGACACCAGAAGGTCCAAACATCGGTTTGATTAACTCTTTGGCTACTTATGCAAGGGTAAATCCATATGGATTTGTAGAGGCTCCATATCGTAAAGTAGACAAAACGGATCCAAAGAATCCAGTTGTAACCGACGAAGTTGTATATATGACAGCAGATGAGGAAGATGATTACGTAGTAGCACAGGCGAATGAGCCTTTGGATGAAGAAGGTCATTTTATTCATAACAATGTATCAGGTCGTTTCCGTGAAGAAACTTCTGAGTTTGAAAAGAAACAGATTGATTATATGGATGTTTCTCCAAAGATGGTATTCTCAGTAGCGACCTCTATGATTCCTTTCCTTGAAAATGACGATGCGAACCGTGCACTTATGGGTTCCAACATGCAGCGTCAGGCAGTACCGCTTATGCTGACAGAAGCTCCAGTTGTTGGAACAGGTATGGAAGATAAAACAGCAGTTGATTCAGGTGTATGTGTTGTGGCAAAACATGACGGTATTGTAGAACGTTCTGCTTCTAAAGAAATTATTATTAAATGTGAGGATGGAACGAAAGACGTATATCGCCTGACAAAGTTTGCCAGAAGCAATCAGAGTAACTGTTATAATCAAAAGCCAATCGTATTTAAAGGAGAATATGTAAAGGCAGGGCAAGTAATTGCAGATGGTCCTTCCACGTCTCAGGGAGAAATTGCACTTGGTAAGAATCCATTAATTGGTTTTATGACTTGGGAAGGTTATAATTACGAAGATGCCGTACTTTTAAGTGAACGTCTTGTTCAGGAAGATGTATATACTTCCATTCATATTGAAGAGTATGAAGCCGAGGCCAGAGATACAAAGCTTGGACCAGAAGAAATTACAAGAGATGTTCCTGGTGTTGGTGATGATGCACTCAAGGATTTGGATGAGAGAGGTATTATCCGTGTCGGTGCAGAAGTACGTGCAGGAGATATTTTGGTTGGTAAAGTTACTCCAAAGGGAGAAACAGAGCTGACAGCGGAAGAACGTTTGCTTCGTGCAATCTTTGGTGAAAAAGCAAGAGAAGTACGTGATACTTCATTAAAAGTGCCACATGGCGCCTATGGTATTATTGTAGATGCGAAAGTATTTACAAGAGCGAACAGCGATGAGTTATCTCCAGGTGTAAATGAAACAGTACGTATCTATATTGCTCAGAAGCGTAAGATTTCTGTTGGGGATAAGATGGCTGGCCGTCATGGTAACAAGGGTGTTGTTTCCAGAGTACTTCCAGTAGAAGATATGCCATTTTTGCCAAATGGACGTCCTTTGGATATCGTATTAAATCCACTTGGTGTGCCTTCTCGTATGAATATCGGACAGGTGTTGGAAATCCATTTAAGTTTAGCTGCAAAAGCACTTGGATTTAATATCGCAACTCCAGTGTTTGATGGTGCAAACGAAGTGGATATTATGGACACTTTGGATCTTGCAAATGATTATGTAAATACATCTTGGGAAGATTTCCAAGAAAAGTATAAAGATATATTGAAGCCAGAAGTTATGGAATATTTAGGAGAACATTTGGAACATAGGGAGTTGTGGAAGGGTGTTCCGATTTCCAGAGACGGTAAGGTAAGGCTTCGTGATGGACGTACAGGAGAATATTTTGACAGTCCTGTTACAATTGGACATATGCATTATTTGAAACTCCATCACTTAGTTGATGATAAGATTCATGCCCGCTCCACTGGTCCTTACTCGTTAGTAACACAGCAGCCACTTGGTGGTAAGGCACAGTTTGGTGGACAGAGATTTGGAGAAATGGAAGTTTGGGCTCTTGAGGCTTATGGTGCTTCTTACACATTACAGGAAATTCTGACAGTAAAATCAGATGATGTAATTGGACGTGTAAAGACTTATGAAGCAATTATCAAGGGCGAGAATATTCCAGAACCAGGTATTCCAGAATCGTTCAAAGTATTGTTAAAAGAATTACAGTCACTTGGACTGGATGTCAGAGTGCTGCGTGATGACAATACAGAAGTTGAGATTATGGAAAATGTAGATTATGGTAATACTGATTTCCGCTCCATTATGGAAGGCGATGACCGCCATTATAATGATGATGAATTCGGTGCTTATGGTTATACCAAACAAGAAGTATCGGATGGTGAATTCGTTAACATCGAAGATGATGACGATGATAGCATTTTAGATTTCGATGACGATTTTGATGATTTGGAAGATGACGATTACACCGAGGAATAATAGAAGGGAGAGCCACACATGCCTGAAACAAATAATGAAACCTATCAGCCAATGACATTTGATTCAATTAAGATTGGTTTGGCTTCACCGGAAAAGATTAGAGAATGGTCTAGAGGAAAAGTAACAAAACCAGAGACCATCAATTATAGAACCTTAAAACCAGAAAAAGATGGTCTGTTCTGTGAGCGTATTTTTGGGCCGCAGAAAGATTGGGAGTGCCATTGCGGTAAATACAAAAAGATCCGTTATAAAGGCGTGATCTGTGATCGATGCGGCGTAGAAGTAACGAAGTCCAATGTGCGTAGAGAACGTATGGGACATATTGAATTAGCGGCTCCAGTTTCTCATATTTGGTATTTTAAAGGAATCCCTAGTCGTATGGGACTTGTACTGGATGTATCTCCAAGAACACTGGATAAGGTATTGTATTTTGCTTCTTATATTGTATTGGATGAAGGAAATACAAATCTTTCTTATAAACAAGTACTTTCTGAAAAAGAGTATCGTGATGCAGTAGAAGAATGGGGTGAAGGTGCATTCCGTGTTGGTATGGGTGCAGAAGCGATCAAGGAACTGCTGACAGCGATTGATTTAGAGAAAGATTCTTTAGAGCTTAGAACGGCATTGAAAGATGCTTCTGGTCAAAAGAGAGCCCGTATTATTAAGAGATTAGAGGTTGTGGAGGCGTTTCGTGCCTCTGGCAACCGTCCAGAATGGATGATTATGGATGCAATTCCAGTCATTCCTCCAGATTTGCGTCCAATGGTTCAATTAGATGGAGGTCGTTTTGCAACTTCCGATTTAAATGATCTTTATCGTAGAATTATTAACCGTAACAATCGTTTGGCTCGTTTGTTAGAACTGGGCGCACCAGACATTATTGTACGTAACGAAAAGCGTATGCTTCAAGAAGCAGTAGATGCGTTAATTGACAATGGAAGAAGAGGACGTCCTGTTACTGGTCCTGGTAATCGTGCGTTAAAGTCTCTTTCCGATATGTTAAAAGGAAAACAGGGACGTTTCCGTCAGAACTTACTTGGTAAGCGTGTGGACTACTCTGGCCGTTCCGTAATCGTAGTAGGACCAGAATTGAAGATTTATCAATGTGGTCTTCCGAAAGAAATGGCAATTGAATTATTCAAGCCATTTGTTATGAAAGAATTAGTTGCAAATGGAACTGCCCATAATATTAAGAGTGCAAAGAAGATGGTAGAACGCCTTCAGACAGAAGTTTGGGATGTATTGGAAGAAGTAATCAAAGAACATCCAGTTATGTTAAACCGTGCTCCTACATTGCATCGACTTGGTATTCAGGCATTTGAACCAATTTTGGTAGAAGGTAAAGCAATTAAGCTTCATCCGCTTGTATGTACTGCATTTAATGCAGACTTCGATGGTGACCAGATGGCAGTTCATTTACCACTTTCCGTAGAGGCACAGGCAGAATGCCGATTCCTTTTGCTGTCTCCAAACAACTTGTTAAAGCCATCCGATGGTGGTCCAGTAGCAGTTCCTTCGCAGGATATGGTACTTGGTATTTATTACTTGACACAGGAACGGCCTGGAGTAAAGGGAGAGGGCAAATTCTTCCGAAATGTCAATGAAGCAATTTTAGCATATGAGAATGAAGTAATTACATTACATTCTAAGATTAAAGTGCGTGTAACGAAAGAAATGTCAGATGGTACGAAGTTATCTGGTATTGTGGAATCTACATTAGGACGCTTCATCTTTAATGAAATCATTCCACAAGATCTTGGATTTGTAGATCGTAGTATTCCTGGTAATGAGTTAGTTCCAGAAGTAGATTTCTTAGTTGGTAAGAAGCAATTAAAGCAAATCTTAGAAAAAGTTATTAATACACATGGTGCAACTGCAACCGCAGAAGTATTGGATGCAGTAAAGGCAATGGGATATAAATATTCCACTCGTGCAGCAATGACGGTATCAATTTCCGATATGACAGTGCCACCTCAAAAGCCAGAGCTGATTAAAAAGGCACAGGATACGGTAGACTTAATTGCGAAAAACTTTAAGCGTGGATTTATTACAGAAGAAGAACGTTATAAAGAAGTAATTCAGACATGGCAGGAGACGGATAATATTTTGACAAAAGCCCTGTTGGATGGTTTGGATAAATACAATAATATTTATATGATGGCGGATTCAGGCGCCCGTGGTTCCGATAAGCAGATTAAGCAGTTAGCAGGTATGCGTGGTCTGATGGCGGATACAACTGGTCATACAATCGAACTTCCAATTAAATCGAACTTCCGTGAAGGTCTGGATGTATTGGAATATTTTATTTCTGCACATGGTGCTCGTAAAGGTTTGTCCGATACGGCACTTCGTACTGCCGACTCTGGTTATTTGACAAGACGTTTGGTAGATGTTTCCCAAGATGTTATCATTCGTGAAGTAGATTGTTGTGAAGGAAAAGAAATTCCTTATATGGAAATCAAAGCCTTTATGGATGGTCAGGAAACGATTGAAAGTTTACAGGATCGTTTAACAGGACGTTTTATTGCAGAAACGATTACTGATCCAGATACTGGGGAAGTAGTAATCAAAGCAAATCATATGGTAACACCAAAACGTGCAGCTGCGATTATGAAAGTATTAGATAAACTTGGAAGAAATTCGGTTAAGATTCGTACTGTATTAAGCTGTAAATCTCATATTGGTGTTTGTGCAAAATGTTATGGTTCCAATATGGCTACAGGTCAGTCGGTGCAGGTTGGTGAAGCAGTTGGTATTATTGCGGCACAATCCATTGGTGAACCTGGTACACAGCTTACAATGAGAACATTCCATACAGGTGGTGTTGCTGGTGGAGATATTACACAGGGTCTTCCTCGTGTCGAAGAATTATTTGAAGCACGTAAACCAAAGGGACTTGCAATTATTACCGAATTTGGTGGTGTTGCAACACTGAAAGATACAAAGAAGAAGAGAGAAATCATTATTACCGATCCAGAGACTGGTAATTCTAAAACTTACTTGATTCCTTACGGCTCTCGTATTAAAATTCAAGATGGTGCAGTACTGGAAGCTGGCGATGAGCTGACAGAAGGTAGTGTAAATCCACACGATATTTTAAAGATTAAGGGAGTCCGTGCAGTACAAGATTATATGATTCAAGAAGTACAGCGCGTATACCGTCTCCAAGGTGTAGAAATTAATGATAAACATATCGAAGTTATTGTACGTCAAATGTTAAAGAAAATCCGTGTAGAAGAAAGCGGAGATGGAGATGTACTTCCAGGAGTATCGATGGATGTATTGGATTTCAACGATATGAATGAGAAATTGATTCGGGAAGGTAAGAAACCAGCAGAAGGAAAACAAGTAATGCTTGGTATTACAAAGGCTTCCTTAGCAACTGATTCGTTCTTATCAGCAGCCTCTTTCCAGGAAACAACGAAAGTTCTGACAGAAGCAGCGATTAATGGTAGAGTCGATAAATTAATTGGTCTGAAAGAAAACGTTATCATTGGTAAGTTAATTCCAGCGGGTACAGGAATGAAGAGATATCGTTCTGTAAAGTTGGATACGGATATGAGTGTGTTAGAAAATCTGGAATTAAATGAAAAAGCTGAAGATGAAGAAGAATTAGAGAATGAAATTGAAGGGTTAGAAAGACTCGGAGATACGGATTCATCTGAAGAAGAGCAGGAAGAGAATTCAAGCACAGAGACTCCAGAAGAATCTAGCGATTCAGAAGAATAAGAAACAAGAAAATGCTGTGATAGTTAAAAAACTATCACAGCATTTTCGTTAAAGCGATTATAAAATTCTAAATATTACTATAAAGTGGGGGTAGCACATTATAGATGTAGTTTCTATTTAACGTGCTATCATATAAAGAATTGGGATAAAGAATTTACGATATTTTAATATAAAGATGGCTTATAATCGCTTATGATAGTAGAAATCTTTAAATAAATCATTTAAGGATTCTATTTGTATTTTAATAAATATCTTAAAATTATTTAAGCTATTTTTGTCCCATTTTGTCAATTATTATCTGAAAATTCTCGAAGAATAAGCAGACGAATGACGAATCCATCAATTATTAAAATAGTATTTTTGAAACATTACTTGACTTCTTGTTTGTTTATGTTATAATTACTCACATAGTAGTTGTCTTTAAATGATTTATTTAAGGATTGCTGCTTATTTTTTTGAGTTTATGTATTATTTTCCGACTTTAATGAAATAAAAATAGAAAAATAGGACGATATAAGGAGAAAAATAAATGAAATCGTATCAAATTGCGGAGTATAATCGGATTTTTTTAGAAAATATTATAAAGGAAGGAAGTTTTTGTATTGATGCAACTGCGGGTGGTGGGAATGATACTGTATTTTTAGCTAAGAAAGTTGGAAGAGATGGCAAAGTGCTTGCAATGGATATTCAACAAGCTGCATTGGATAAAACTGCTATTCGCCTAGAAAGAGAAGGAGTGGAGAAACGAGTGAAATTGGTTTTGGATACTCATGCAAAATTACTTTCCTATGCAGAAATAAATTCTGCTGATGTTATTATGTTTAATTTTGGATATTTTCCAGGAGGAGATCATAAAATCCATACAAAAGCAGAGTCAAGTATCGAAGCAATTCAAGCAGGACTGCAAATATTAAGAAAAGATGGGGTAATGTCATTATGTATTTATAGTGGAGGAGATAGTGGATTTGAAGAACGAGATGCAATTTTAGATTACCTAAAAACATTGGATTCCAAACATTATCTTGTGATTCTAAGTGAATATTATAACCGTCCAAATCACCCACCAATTCCCGTTCTAATCGTAAAATTAAGTTAGACTGAAAATACTCTATAATGTTTTACTTATTAATAAAGAAGATTTGTGACTTTATCACAGAATAAAAAAAGAAAATGATATATAATAATATTATTGTGATAATAAGGAGGACTGAAATGAGTAAAACAGTGATTATTGGAGGCGTTGCAGGTGGAGCAACAGCGGCAGCCAGGTTAAGACGTTTGGATGAGAAAATGGAAATTGTCCTATTAGAAAGAGGAGATTATATTTCTTATGCTAATTGTGGTTTGCCATATTATATTGGTGATGTAATTAAAAATCGGGATGCATTATTGCTTCAAACACCACAGGGAATGAAGGATAAATTTCGTATAGATGTCAGAATACAAAGTGAAGTAATTCAAATTCATAAAGAAGAGAAATTTATTACCGTGAGAGAAAAAAATGGAAACGTTTATGAGGAATCTTATGATCATTTAATTATTGCTACAGGTTCTTCTCCATTGAAACCTCCAATTCCTGGAATTGAAAGTGAAGGAGTTTATACGCTTTGGAATGTAAATGATACGGATAAAATCAGAGGGATTATAGATGAAAAGCAACCAAAGACAGTAGCAATTATTGGTGGTGGCTTTATTGGTCTGGAAATGGCAGAGAATCTTCATAAAAGAGGAATTCAAGTCTCACTTGTAGAGGCTCAAAATCAAGTAATGGCACCATTAGATTTTGAAATGGCTCAAATTCTTCACGAAAATATAAATGAAAATGATGTATCTTTATACTTGGGAGATGGTGTAACATCCTTTGAGAGAACAGGAGAAAAAATAATCGTTACGCTTGCCAGTCAAAAAACAATAATGGTAGACTTTGTTATTTTATCCATTGGAGTAAGACCAAATAGTCAGTTGGCAAGAGAAGCTGGTTTGGAGTTAAATCAAAGAGGAGGCATTAAAGTAGATCGCAGTTTACAGACGTCTTATCCTGGAATTTGGGCAGTTGGAGATGTAATTGAAGTAGAACAGTTTGTCACAGGTAAACCAACGATGATTCCGCTTGCAGGACCAGCGAATAAACAGGGACGTATTGTGGCAAATAATATTTGTAATCTTACGCAGGAAAAAGAAGAATATGAAGGCAGTCTGGGTACTTCTGTTGCTCAAGTATTTGATTTAACCGTTGCTTCAACTGGATTAAATGAAAAGCAATTAAAAGCGGAAGGATTGAAAAAAGGAATCGATTACGAAACAGTAGTAATTTCACAAAAATCACATGCTGGCTATTATCCGATGGCTACACCATTAACTTTAAAACTAGTTTTTACAAGAAAAGGGAAAATTTTAGGAGCTCAGATTGTTGGACAGGATGGAGTTGATAAGCGAATTGATACAATTGCTACAACTATCCGGGTTGGAGGAACGATTGAAACGTTGAAAAAATTGGAATTGGCCTATGCACCTCCATATTCATCTGCAAAAGATCCTGTAAATATGGCAGGTTTTGTAGCAGATAATTATTTAAAAGGATTGGTATCTTTTGTTATGCCAGAGGAAATTACAAAAGATATGGTTTTATTGGATGTAAGAGAAGATATGGAACGGCTGGCTTGGCAAATACCTGATTCTATACATATTCCATTGGGGGAAATAAGAAGGAGAATGGAAGAAATTCCAAAAGATAAGGTTATTGTAACCTATTGTGCAGTGGGAGTTCGATCTTATAACGCAGCTAGAATTTTAATGCAAAATGGGTGGAATCAAGTAAGAGTTTTAGCGGGGGGAACTAGTTTTTATAAAAGCTTTTTCTTTCAGGCAAAAGAAAAGATACAGCCAAAAGAAGGAGAACAGCAATCTCATCAATTAGAAGAAACAAAGTCTCAACTGGAAATCAAAAAATTGGACTGTTGTGGACTGCAATGTCCAGGTCCTATTATGAAAGTGAATGCAACTATGAGCACAATGCAGCCAGGGGAGATTTTAAAAGTATCTGCGACAGATATGGGATTTGCGGCGGATATAAAAAATTGGTGTCAGAGGACAGGAAACACCTTTATTGAAAAAGAAAAGCAAGGAAAAGAGGTAATTGTTACAATCCAAAAAGGAGAGAAACGAAAAAAAAGCCAAATAGATAAGCCAGAAACTTTGCAAGGAAAAACATTAGTTGTCTTTGATGGAGATTTGGATAAAGTATTAGCTTCTTTTATTATAGCAAATGGAGCAGCAGCAATGGGAAGACCTGTTACTATGTTTTTTACTTTCTGGGGATTGAATGTACTTAGAAAGCAAAAATCTGTAAAAGTAAATAAAACAATGTTGGATAAAGTGTTTGCAAAAATGATGCCAAGAGGAGCAAAAAAACTAAAACTTTCCAAAATGCATTTGTTTGGAATTGGTACAGCCATGATAAAGAACGTAATGAAAAAGAAACAAGTATTTTCTTTAGAAGAACTTATTACACAGGCAAAAGAAAATGGTGTTAGATTGGTAGCATGTACAATGTCCATGGATATAATGGGAATTCACCCAGAAGAATTAATTGATGGGGTGGAATTCGGAGGAGTTGCCAGTTATCTGGCAGATGCAGAAAAGGCAAATGTGAATTTATTTGTCTAGAAATTTAGTTAAAATAATGAAATAAATATAGAGCAATCACCTAACTTATGTACAAAGAGCATTCGTAGGTGATTGCTTGTTGTAATATTGGGATTATTGGTAAAATTTGTTATACAGAATGGATGAGTAAGAGAGTATCAAATTGATCATAAGATAAGCTTTTTAAACTTTTTATGATTAAAATGATAATTAAAAAGAAAAATTATGTTGAATATTATAAGTATTTATAGTATAATTTTAATAAAGTAATTCTCTTTTTTAATAAAGCCATAAAAATTAATAAAAGAGAATGATATCTTTTCTAATAAACTGTATTTTAAATAGCATTAGGAGGTAAAAATGAGAGGTTCTAGATTATCAGATTGTGAAATTATGATTATGCAATGCGTATGGGCAGTAGACTATGATATTTCTTCATTGGAAATTCAAAAAGCTATGCTGAATAAGTTCCAGAAGAAATATGAAAGAACAACGATTGCTACATTCTTGAAAAAATTGAAGGATAAGAACTTTTTAATGTCTTATCAAAAAGGAGTTGTAGTTTATTATCGTGCCTTAGTAAGTGAAAAGGAATTCCAAAAAGAAGAAGCACAATTGTTTAAAAATACAATCTTTGAAGGTTCTTTTTCTAAATTATTATCCGCATTTGCAGAGAGTGAAGAATTAACACAAGAAGAAGCAGACCAGATTAAAGAATTGGTGGATAAAAATAAAAAGAATGGCTGAAGAATTTGAGATAATAGCTTGAATTTCTATGACTAGAAAAAAGAGGGAAACCTCTTTTTTAAGCCAGAAAAATTCTAAGAAATAAGAATTCTATTTTAAAGCTAAAAATGAAGAATATATGGGTGTGAAATAGCGATAGAAACAGGTAAGGATATGAGATTACAAAAACAATATCAATTAGGATCTATGATAATACATTATTGTCAACAATATCAAATATCATATGAACAGCTTTTTCAAGGAATTGTGTCTTCTTCCACATTCAGCCGTTTCATAAATGGAACGGCTGAATTGGAACGATTTATTATAAATCAATTGTTAGAAAGGGCAGGAATCTGTCCAAACCAGTTTGAGTCATGGATTGATGATAGAGACTGGTATTGGTTTTGTAAACGAGATGAAATACGGTGCGCATATAATAGAGAAGACTATGGTTTAATGACAGAACTAATACAAGAGTATAAAAAGATTTGCCCGAAAGTATATCCATCGTATTTTCAGTATGGGGAACTGATGCAGGCTTATTTGTATGGTAAGCAGAAAACAGAGGAACAGTTTTTAAAACAAGCTTTAAATGCACTTCATTGTACAATTCCAGATATTTCATCCATTGTATGGGAACAAGCTTGCTTTAGTATACAAGAGATTCATGCCCTTATACTAGTGGCGGAAGGATATTCAAGATTGCAAAATTATTCTTTGGCGATTTCATTGTTAAAGCGTATTATTAGGTACACTGCTGTTCGTCAAATAGAATTAGAAGAAGCCATAAAGTTTGTTCCTTATGCTAGAGTATTGTTGGCACATATTTATTTTCAGATGGGAAATAGAGAGGATGCAGTGAGAGAAAGCTGGAAAGGAATTCAATTTTTAAAAGAAAGTCACTGTACAATTTGCGGAATTTCATTCATGGAGGAGTTACTTCAATCAATAAAAAAGCAAGACAATCAAAAACCAGGGAATAGGAACGAGGAAATCTATAGGAAGATTTCAAACGCTGTTCAAAAATGGAAAGCGATTTTGAAGGAATACGATATTCCATTTCATATGCTTCATTCCATTCAAAATTATGAAAATTGTCATATTATCTCGGATTCCATCCAGGCGTATCGGCGATTAAGTGGAAAAACACAGAAGCAGTTCTGCGATGGAATTTGTACGGTACGTGCATTTCGAGATATTGAAAAAGGAAGGACATCTCCAAAAACACTTTGTTTCCATGACTTGATGGAGCAATGTGGATTGCCAAACACAAAACATACGCATTATACCCAATGGAATCTGAGGCGAATTCCAAGCCATTCCAAAGGAAACTTAGAACAGTATCCTCTGTGGTTTTGTGAAACAGTTCTGATTAATCGTCTCGCCTGTTCTTATGGAGAAAGTGGAAATTATTTAAAGGCAGTTGAGTTACTCGAAGCTGTTTATAAAAGTTATCAGAATACTAGGACAACTGAGTTATTGTCTTATAAGGGATATTGTCTAACACTAAAAAATCTGGCAAACTACTTACAGCTTTCTAACATGCAAAAGCAAGCAGAAGCAGTAAAGAAAGAGCTAATCCGCAGAGAATTACAGAACGGTCATCTACAATATGCAGATATAGGTATCTGGTAGGAATAAAAATTATAATATGTAACTAAAAAGAGGAAGTTTCCTGAAATTATACTAGTTTCAGGAAACTTCCCTTTACTTTTATTATGTGTTTTAATATAATCAAATTATAAAATTGATCGATTAATTTTGGAACTTGGAATGAATCTCTTAGTTTTTTATAATGCAGTTACCGAACGTGATTGTAAATAGAATAGCAAGAATAGTTAAATTTAAAACTTTAGGTTACTTTATTTAGGATCGTATAATTAAAAAATAGATTAATGCCAGTCATATTTAAGTTACTTGAAAATGGAAAAAGAGGAGGATAAATTATGTTAAAAAAACTTTTAAAACTTTTTGTAGTAGTTTTTATCCTGACTCAAGAAATTTTTGTAACAACTGAAATGCAGGTTCAGGCAAAGAAAGATGCTGTATTAGAAGAATATAAGAAAAA
>DVHN01000200.1 GCA_018712075.1 Candidatus Fimimorpha faecalis | reverse complement strand
GCGACCTCTGCGTCCCGAACGCAGCGCTCTACCAAGCTGAGCCACGCCTCGTTACCCAAAAAGTATATCGAATTCTATTTTTTTTGTCAAGTATTTTTTAGGGAAATTCTATCCATGTTTTTTACAGTAGTATCAATAATCCTTTAGAAAGGTATAAAATATATAATTTATACTATGATACACTACAAAACATTGTGAAAAATACCAAGTTGACTTATTGAAGAAAAAAACCTATAATGAAACTACAAAATGTAAGTGCTTACATTCCTATAATAACGTGAAAAAACATAGGTGGGTGTAGCAAATTTTTATATTTAGATGTAAGCAATTACAATTTGGAAGCCACAGAATAGCTTTGAGTTCCATAAATCCATTTGGTGTGAGGTAAAGCAGTCAGAGAGGGGTCTATGACTGCTTTATTTCATATTGTTTTTTAGTCGTTCCTCGGAAAATAAGATCACAGGGGATGGAAGTAGCTGCAGATATCGGTTCATGTTTTAAAACTCGAATGAGATTCTGAACTCCATTTTGGCACATAGTAGATAAATGGTTATCAATTGAAGTCAATTCTGGTGTACAGCAAACACATAATTGAGAGTTATTATATCCAATAATTTCAAGCTGTTCAGGAACATGAATGCCCCGATTTTGAGCAAATTTAAGCGCTCCAATTGCAACCGAATCTTCTGAAGTTATAATTCCGTCAAAAGGAAAGGTATTTGGATAGAGGGATTCCAAAAATTCAAGCGTTTCCATAACCGAGACAGGGCATTGAAGAGCTGCGATTTCTTTTTTGGAATAGCCATAGGCCTGAAGTGTTTTTTGAAAACCGTATAACTTTTCACGACCGCTATAGGAAAGCATTGTATAAAGAAAAAGCAAATGTTTTCGGTTTTGAGAAAGCAAATAATTGGCTGCTTTTGATACGGCCTCTCGGTCTTGAGAAAACGAACAATATATATTATCGTGTTCAATATAGCCGTTAAAGATGATAACAGGCACTTGTTTCGCCGCATCATAAATATATTGACGATTTTCAGGATTTGATTCTATGTAATGAGAACCTACCATTACTACCGCATCGATTCGTTTCTTTAAAAGCATATCAAGAGCATATTGCTTATCTTTTAATTCATGTCCTGTACAAGAGAGAAGACTATTATACCCAAATTGACGAAGTGTACGCTCCGTATAATAAACACCGTTTGCTAAATAGGGATCGGATGCATTGGCACATAAAATACCAATCGTCTGCATGGAATTTGAGCTTAATCCTTTGGCGAATATATTGGGGGTATATCCAGTTTCATTCATAACGGATAATACCTTTTGCCGGGTTTTTTCACTAACACGATCACTTCCATTTAACACTCGTGATACGGTAGCAATAGAAACACCGGCTTTTTGAGAAATATCGTATATGTTCATAAAATCACCTTTATTTAATTTATAATATAACCGAGCCAATAGGGTGGGGTCTTATATTTGCATATAGTACAGAGGGGGATACCCTCGTTTCGTGCAAATGAATCATATTGGCTAAAGAAGCAATTCAATACTTGCTTCTGGGTATATTTTAAATAGTAATTATTATAAAAAAAATCAAGGTAAAAAATTACCTTGATTATGCGAAACAGCTCGTAGGGGAATCGAACCCCTGTTTTCGCCGTGAGAGGGCGACGTCTTAACCGCTTGACTAACGAGCCAAATTTGAATTATCATTTGCTCAATGCTTGATTATAATATCATAATAGGAAAAGCTTGTCAATAGTTTTTTTTGAAATAATAAAAAATTTTAGTAAGAAGAAAAAATAACTTGATTAAAAGAAAAAACTCGCTTATAATAAGCAAAGTATATGAAAATATCGAATAAATGTTTGCTATTCATCAATAAAAATTTATGATATCAGCTAAAGTTGTCCCAAATCCTGCGCCCGAACTTGCAGGAGCGAGTATTAAATTTTGAGAAGAAAGGAAAGTTTGTATGGCAAAGCAAGTTACCTATAATGCAGACAGTATTACGGTACTGGAAGGATTGGAAGCGGTTCGTAAGCGCCCAGGTATGTATATCGGAGGTGTTTCCGCATCTGGGTTGAATCATCTTGTCTATGAAATTGTGGATAACGCAGTAGATGAGCATTTGGCAGGTTTTTGCAATCATATAGAAGTGATATTAGAAGATAATGGAACAGTTACAGTTGCAGATAATGGACGTGGTGTTCCAGTCGATCGACATAAATTAGGAGTTTCTGCGGAACGTATTATTTTTACTACGCTTCATGCAGGGGGAAAGTTTGATAATACAGCGTATAAAACAAGTGGAGGACTACATGGAGTCGGTTCTTCGGTTGTAAATGCGTTGTCAGAGTTTATGGAAGTTCAAATCTATAAAGATGGAGCTATTTATTATGATAGCTATAAAAGAGGTAATCCAGTTACAAAATTAGAGAATGGATTATTACCTAAGATTGGAAAAACAAAAAAGACAGGTACAACAGTTACCTTTTTGCCAGATGCAGAAATTTTTGAGAAGACACGTTTTCATGCCAGTTCAATCAAAAGTCGGCTTCATGAGACCGCCTATTTAAATCCAGGGTTGGAAATCGTGTTTACGAATCGAAGAGAGGGAGAAGCGGAGCAAACAGTTTTTTTAGAATCAGAAGGAATTTGTGCCTATGTAAAAGAATTGAACAAAGGAAAAACAGCAGTTCATGATGTTATTTATTATAAGGGAAAAAGTGAAGAAATTGAAATTGAAGCAGCATTTCAGTTTGTAGATACGTTTGAAGAACGGCTATTGGGCTATTGTAATAATATTTACACTTCGGATGGAGGTACACATTTAACTGGATTTAAAACAAAATTTACGCAAGAAATCAATAATTATGCAAAAGAACTTGGAATTTTAAAAGAGGCGAATAAATTTACTGGTGCAGATACCCGATGTGGGATGACGGCAGTAATTGCAATTAAGCATCCTGATCCAATGTTTGAAGGGCAGACAAAAACAAAACTTGGAAGTGCAGATGCGGCAAGAGCGGTTTCCAATGTATCGGGAGAACAGCTGGAGCTATTTTTTGATAAAAATCTAGATACATTGAAAAAAATTATTGGCTGTGCAGAAAAATCAGCTAAAATTCGTAAGGCAGAAGAAAAAGCAAAGTCCAATTTGCTTCCAAAAACAAAGTTTTCATTTGATGGAAATGGAAAACTAGCAAATTGCGAAAGCAAAGATGCACAAAACTGTGAAATCTTTATTGTGGAGGGAGATTCGGCAGGAGGATCTGCAAAAACAGCGAGAAATCGAACGTATCAAGCTATTTTACCAATTCGAGGAAAGATTTTAAATGTAGAAAAAGCTTCTATGGACAAGGTTCTTGCCAATGCAGAGATTCGTTCCATGATTCAGGCATTTGGATGTGGATTTTCCGAGGGCTATGGCAATGATTTTGATATTCGTAAGCTTCGGTACAATAAAATTATTATTATGGCAGATGCCGATGTAGACGGTGCTCATATTAGTACGCTGTTGATGACTTTTTTCTATCGTTTTATGCCAGAACTGATTAGTAATGGGCATATTTTTATTGCAATGCCACCTCTTTATAAAGCCATTCCTGCCAGAGGAAAGGAACAGTATTTATACGACGATGTGGCATTACAGAAATATAGAAAAACACATAAGAACTTTACATTGCAGCGTTATAAAGGGCTCGGAGAGATGGATGCCGATCAGCTCTGGGAGACAACGCTCAATCCAGAAAGCCGATGTTTAAAACGAGTAGAAATTGAAGATGCACGTATGGCAAACGAAATCACAGAAATCTTAATGGGCAGTGAAGTAGAGCCAAGAAGAAATTTTGTCTATCAACATGCAAAAGAAGCAGAATTAGATATTTAAGGATTGAAATTTAAGGAGAAATTATGGCAGAAACAATTATTTCAACAGAATTTTCCAGTGAAATGCAGCAGGCCTATATTAATTATTCTATGTCTGTAATTATGTCTCGTGCAGTTCCAGATATTCGGGATGGATTAAAGCCTGTACAGAGAAGAGTATTATATGCAATGAATGAACTTGGATTGAATGCGGAAAAACCGCATCGAAAGTCAGCACGTATTGTTGGAGATGCGATGGGTAAGTATCATCCGCATGGAGATAGTTCTATTTATGAAGCACTTGTTGTACTTTCTCAAGACTTTAAAAAAGGGATGGCTCTTGTAGATGGACATGGGAACTTTGGCTCGATTGAAGGTGATGGAGCGGCGGCAATGAGATATACAGAAGCTCGCCTAAAGAAATTTACCCAAGACGTATATTTAGCAGATTTAGATAAAAATGTGGTAGATTTTGTCCCGAACTTTGATGAGACAGAAAAGGAGCCAGAAGTCCTTCCCGTGCGTGTTCCAAATTTTCTAGTAAACGGAGCGGAAGGAATTGCAGTTGGAATGACCACATCCGTACCTACCCATAATTTAGCCGAAGTAATCGATGCGGTAAAGCTTTGCATTGACCGTCCAGATGTGACGATAGAAGAGCTTATGAAAGTAATGCCTGGTCCAGATTTTCCAACTGGTGGGATTGTAACCAATAAGGCAGAACTTGCTCAGATTTATGCAACAGGAAGAGGCAGAATTAAACTAAGAGGAAAAGCAGAAATTCAATATGCATCCAAACGGTCGGAAAAAGATCGGATTGTAATTACAGAAATTCCTTATACTATGGTTGGAGCGAATATTGGGCGGTTTTTAAGTGATGTGGCGAATTTAGTTGAGACAAAGAAAATACCAGATATTTCAGATATTTTAAATCAATCTTCCAAAGATGGAATCAAAATTGTATTGGAACTTAGAAAAGGTGCAGATGCAGAAAAAGTATTGCAGGGAGTTTTGAAGAAAACGAAGATGGAAGATACGTTTGGAGTGAATATGCTTGCAATTGCAAACGGAAAACCAGAAGTATTAGGACTAAAACAAATTTTAGAGCATCACATTCAATTCCAAGAGCAGATAAATACAAGAAAATATCGTACTTTACTAGAACGTGAAACAAAGAAAAAAGAAATCCAGGAGGGATTAATTCAAGCAGTTGACTGTATTGATTTAATTATTGAGATTATTCGTGGAAGTCAGACGATAAAAAAGGCAAAAGAATGTCTCATGACTGGGAATATTGATTCCGTTCGGCTTCTATCCAAAAAATCGCAGGCACGTGCAAAAAAATTATGCTTTACAGAAGCACAGGCAACTGCTATATTAGAGTTACGGCTGAGCAAGTTAATTGGGTTGGAGATTTTGACTTTACAAGAAGAATATCAAAAAACATTAAATCGAATTACCTCTTATGAAAAAATTCTTGGCAGTCGTGATGCATTAAGAAAAGTAATTAAGTCAGATTTGGATAAGATTAAGAAAGCTTATGCTATTCCAAGAAGAACCCAAATTGCAAATGTTAAAGAAGCAATTTTTGAGGAACAGCCAGTGGCTGAAATGGATGTAGTATTTACAATGAATCGTTTTGGATATGTTAAAATGATCGAACGTTCTGTTTTTGAAAAAAACCCAGAACCGATTCGAGAGGAAAGCAAAGTACTCATTCCTTGTAAAAATCTTTCTAAGATTTGTATTTTTACTCGGGAAGGTTTAATGCATCAGTTAAAAATGCAGGATGTACCTCTTTGTAAAGGAAAAGATAAGGGTGTGCCAATAGAGAATCTCTGCAATTATAAAATGGAAACGGAAAATTACTTATTTATTGGAGATGCCGAACAGATAAAGGAAAAACAACTTTTATTTGTTACAGCAAAGGGAGCAATCAAACGAGTGGATTTTTCTGAATTTGAGACAATCAAGCGCACGATTTTATCGACAAAATTAGCGGATAATGATAAAATTGTTTTTCTGGCTCCAGTGCATTCTGATTTGGTTGTGTTAATTACAAATCAAAGAAGAATTTTAAAATTTTTAGTACAAGAAGTTACAATATTAAAAAAAGCTTCTGTTGGTGTACGTGCAATGAAATTGGAGCAGGAGGAAGAAATTCAGGCCGTTTATTGTCTGAATAATGATGAAAAGAAAACGGTTTTAATTGGAAGAAAAAAAGTAGACTTATCCAAACTTCCTTTAAAGAAACGAGATGGTAAACCAGAAAAACTATAAAAACAGATAAAGATGGTGAAGTAGAAATGAATAAGAATTGGAAAATAATAGTACCTGTTTTAACTCTTTGTATGATTTTAGTTGGAATAGGTGTAATGGGAATTTACCAAACAAAAGAATCGAAGCATCCGCAAATAGCCAATGCTGCCAATATTACTGATAAGAGTTTTGAAACGGAGACAAGTACAAGTCAGCCAAGTACGGCCGAAAAAGAAGAGGAACCAAACTCCGATCCAAAAAGAGAGGTGCTGGAGCAATACTATGAATTGGGTGTTGTGAAAGAAAATGTGAATTATTTGAATATTCGAGAAATGCCAACAGAAGATAGCTTGATTATTGGAAAAATGCCAAAATATTGTGGAATGAATATACTCGATAAGTTGTCAGATTGGTATTATGTGCAATCAGGAGATATTGTAGGATATGTTAGTGCAGAATTTGTTGCAACAGGAACAGAAGCAGAGACACTCGCAGTTGAAAATTGCAGTAAAATGCTTCAAGTAATTCCAGAAACCTTGGATGTTCATAAAGAGCCTTCGGAAGATTCACCAGTTTGGTCCAAGTTAAATCAAAATGAACGATATCTGATTAAAGATCAGGTAGACGATTGGTATTTATTAGACTTTAATAGTGAAGATGCATATGTATCGGCAAAGGATGTAGTCGTTGGGTATTATCTTCCTAAGGCAGATGGATGGACTTCTGTAAAAGATTGTTCCGAGCCGAGAAGAGAATTAATTGAGTATGGGATGCAATACTTAGGAGTTCCTTATGTTTGGGGAGGAACTGATTTTTCTACAGGCGTTGATTGTTCTGGATTTACATTACTTTGCTATGCACATATAGGTATCACGTTGCCACGTACCTCTTATACTCAAGTGAACGAAGGAACACTCGTTTCGTTGGAAGACGCAAAACCAGGTGATTTGATGTTTTATACCGATGCAGAGGGCACGGTGAATCATGTGGCAATTTATATTGGAGATGGAAAGATTTTACAATCAGCGAATTCACTGCATCAAGTTACAATTAGTGCGTATAATTATAATACGGAACCATATGCAATAAAAAATATTATTGGCGACTAGAAATTTTTTAAATTTGCTTGCTTTTTGAAACAATAAGTGTTATAGTAAGAATGATGATATTACTAAAATAAAGAGTGGGTGCACACCCACTCTTTATTTTAAATAAAATTTAAAACAAAGGTGGTGAAATTGTGACGAGAAGGGAACAATATGAAGAACGGACAGAACAGCTAGTGATGCCGATTGTAGATGAAAATAATTTTGAACTTGTAGATATAGAATATGTAAAAGAAGCAGGAAACTGGTTTTTGCGTGTTTATATTGATAAGCAAGGAGGAATTACAATTGATGACTGCGAGTTAGTGAGCCGTGCCTTAAGCGAGCAATTAGATAAAGATGACTTTATTGAAGACAGCTATATTTTAGAGGTAAGTTCTCCAGGACTCGGAAGACCATTAAAAAAAGAAAAAGACTTTGAGAGAAGTATTGGAAAAGAAGTAGAGGTACGTCTTTTTCAGGCAATTAATAAACAAAAGGAATATATTGGAATATTAACTTCATATGATAAAGATACTGTAACGGTAGAATTAGAGGAGGAAAACCCTCTGACAATTCAGCGAAAAAACATAGCATTAATCCGCTTGGCTTTTGACTTTTAATAAAATATTAATGATATAGGAAAAGATAAGATTTAGGAGGATAACAACATGAGTAAGGAGCTGTTAGAGGCGCTAAACCTCTTGGAAAAGGAAAAATCTATCAGCAAAGATACATTACTAGAGGCAATTGAAAATTCTCTGCTGCAAGCGTGTAAAAATCATTTTGGAAAAATTGATAATGTGCATGTGCATATTGATCCAAATACCTGTGATTTTGAATTGTATGCAGAGAAAGAGGTAGTAGACGAAGTACACGATAATATGTTGGAGATTAGTCTAGAAAAAGCAAGAGAACTGAATAAGAGATATCAACTGGGTGATATGGTACGCATTGATATTAAATCGAAAGAATTTGGACGAATTGCTACACAGAATGCAAAAAATGTTATTTTACAAAAGATTCGAGAAGAAGAGCGAAAGTCGTTGTATAATGAATATTATCAAAAAGAAAAAGACATCGTTACAGGAGTCGTTCAGCGTTACTTTGGAAGAAATATTAGCGTAAACCTGGGAAGAGTGGATGCAATATTAAATGAGAATGAGCAAGTAAAAGGGGAAGTTTATAAGCCTACCGAACATATCAAGGTTTATATTTTGGAAGTAAAAGATACAACAAAAGGTCCTAAAATTTTAGTTTCCCGTACACATCCAGACTTAGTAAAGCGTCTCTTTGAATTAGAAGTAGAAGAAATCCAAAAAGGTATTGTAGAAATCAAAGCGATTAGCCGTGAGGCAGGTTCTCGTACAAAAATGGCAGTTGCATCCAACGATCCAAATGTAGATCCAGTCGGAGCATGTGTTGGTATGAATGGGGCAAGAGTCAATGCCGTTGTAGAAGAATTAAGAGGAGAAAAAATTGATATTATCAACTGGAATGATAATCCAGCATTATTAATTGAAAATGCGTTAAGTCCAGCGAAAGTAATTTGTGTATCTTCTGATGAAGAAGAGAAGAGCGCACAAGTAATTGTTCCAGATTATCAGCTTTCTCTTGCGATTGGAAAAGAAGGACAAAATGCTCGTTTGGCTGCCCGTCTGACTGGGTATAAGATTGATATTAAGAGCGAGTCCCAGGCGAGAGAATTAGGTTTATTCGAAGAACTTGGTTATGATAGTGAATATGAGGGATACGACGAATACGAAGAAGATGAAGCGGAAAATCCAGATGGATTCGCAGAAGATGTTTCTGAAGAAGAAACAGAGGAATAACAAAAGTTAGGATGTGATAATTTGGGTGCAAAAAAAATACCATTAAGACAGTGTATCGGCTGCGGACAGATGAAGAGCAAAAAAGAGATGCTTCGGATTATTAAAACCGCAGAAGATGAAGTTTTTTTAGATGCCACTGGAAAGAAAAATGGTAGAGGGGCATATATTTGCAGAGATGTAGTCTGTCTGGAAAAGGCACAGAAGACAAAAGGTCTGGAAAGATCTTTGAAAATAGCAATTTCCAAAGAAGTATATGATGCATTGCGAAAGGAGTTGAATGCGCTTGGTACAGAATAAAGTATTATCCTTGTTAGGATTAGCAACTAGGGCAAGGAAATCGGTAAGTGGTGAGTTTTCGGTAGAAAAAGCTGTAAAAGAAGGAAAAGCGCAGTTAGTCATTGTAGCAGGGGATGCATCGGACAATACAAAGAAGCAGTTCAGAAATATGTGTGCTTATTATCGAGTACCGATTTATTTTCTTTGTAGTAAAGCAGAGATTGGGCATGCGATGGGATTAGAAATGAGAGCGTCTGTGGCTGTGCTGGATTCTGGGCTTGCAAAAGCAATTGAGAAACAGTTAACGAAGCAATAGTAAAATGAAAAGGTCGGTGATAAGTTCATGGAAAATATAAACATTCAAGAATTAGCAAAAACAGTAGGAAGAACGCAGAAAGAAGTTATTGATTATTGTAATAAAAAGGGAATTGCAGTAGAAAATGGTAATGTTTCGAATGAAATAGCAGAAAAGATAAAAAAGGGAATGAGTACGGAGGCACCAAAAAAGAAAAAGGCTGTTGTCTTTCGTCCACAAAATAGTTCACAGCCGTTTCCTCAAAAGAAAAAAACGGTGAAAAAACCAGCAGTTTCTAAAGAAGAAGATGCAAAACGTACAGAATCAACCGCTGTCAAAGTGGAGAAAAGCCAGCCAGTAGCAGATAACAAGCAGCAGGAGACAAAAATGAGAGAGGAAAAACAGCAAGAGCCAGTAAAAAAGGAAACTGGAAAGAGAGAAGATAATCGTAATCAAAAACGTGACGGGGGTCAGAAGAATAACCAAAACCGAGATGGGCAGAGAAATACTCAAACTCGAGACGGAAGAGGTAATTCCAATCGAGATGGACAGAGAAATACCCAGAATCGAGATGGAAGAAATAATTCCAATCGAGATGGACAGAAAAATACCCAAAACCGAGACGGAAGAAATAATTCCAATCGAGACGGACAGAGAAATGCTCAGAACCGAGACGGAAGAAATAATTCCAATCGAGATGGTCAAAGAACAATGCCAAACAGCCAAAGAAGAGAGAATAATCAGAGACGTGACACAAAGTTTGCAGACTTAACCCCTACTTTGACGAAAAATGAAACAAGAGGAGGAAAACCTCTCAATAAGAAAGAGAGAGAATTAAGAGAAAAGAGCCGCCAGTATGAAGAAAAATCTGGAAGAAAGCAGGAAAATACAAAGAATATTAGTAAGTTCAATCCTGCAATGAAAAAAGCAGCTCCTCCTGTGAAGAAAGAAGAAGAAGATACGATTAAAACAATCACAATTCCAGAGACAATGACCATTCAGGAATTGGCAGAAAAAATGAAACAACAGCCATCTGCACTTGTAAAGAAATTATTCTTACAGGGAAAAATGGTGACAATTAATTCAGATATTGATTTTGATACCGCAGAAGAAATTGCATTAGAATTTAATTATATTTGTGAAAAAGAAGTAAAAGTAGACGTTATTGAAGAATTGTTAAAAGAAGAGGAAGAAAATGAAGAAGATATGGTTCCAAGACCACCAGTTGTCTGTGTTATGGGGCATGTCGATCATGGAAAGACTTCTCTTTTGGATGCAATTCGTTCCACGAATGTAACAGAGAAAGAGGCAGGCGGTATTACACAGCATATTGGTGCCTATACAGTAAAATGCAATGGGCAAGATATTACATTCCTGGATACGCCAGGTCACGAAGCGTTTACAGCAATGCGTATGCGTGGTGCAAAATCTACGGATATTGCAATTTTAGTAGTAGCCGCAGATGACGGTGTTATGCCACAGACAGTGGAAGCAATTAACCATGCAAAGGCAGCAGGTGTAGATATTATTGTTGCAATTAACAAGATTGATAAGCCAAGTGCAAATGTAGAGCGTGTAAAACAAGAAATGGCAGAGTACAATTTAATTCCAGAAGATTGGGGTGGCGATACGATTTTTGTGCCAGTATCTGCTCATACAAGAGAGGGATTGGATACATTGCTGGAAATGATTTTGCTTGTTTCTGAAGTAAAAGAGTTAAAAGCTAATCCAAACCGTAAAGCAAGAGGATTAGTCATTGAAGCACAGTTGGATAAGGGAAGAGGTCCAGTCGCAACAGTACTTGTACAAAAAGGTACTCTTCATGTTGGAGATGCAGTTGCAGCAGGTTCTTGTCACGGCAGAGTTCGTGCAATGATTGATGATAAAGGACGCCGTGTAAAAGAAGCAGGTCCGTCTACACCAGTGGAAATTTTGGGATTGAATGATGTACCAAACGCTGGAGAAGTACTTATGGCAAAGGAAAATGAAAAAGAAGCAAGAAGCTTTGCAGAAACCTTCATTAAAGAAGGAAGAGAACGTATGTTAGAAGATACAAAGTCAAAGTTGACACTGGATGGATTATTCTCTCAAATTCAGGCAGGAAGTATCAAAGAATTAAACTTAGTAGTAAAAGCCGATGTACAGGGATCGGTAGAAGCAGTAAAACAGTCATTGGAGAAACTTTCCAACGAAGAAGTTGCAGTTAAAGTTATTCATGGTGGTGTTGGTGCGATCAATGAGTCAGATGTTACATTGGCAGCAGCATCCAATGCAATTGTAATTGGATTTAATGTACGTCCAGATGTTATGGCAAAGACGATTGCAGAGAGAGAAAAGGTAGATATGCGTTTGTATCGAGTAATCTATCAGGCAATTGAAGATGTAGAATCAGCAATGAAAGGTATGTTAGATCCAATTTTTGAAGAAAAAGTGATTGGTCATGCAGTAGTTCGCCAGACATTTAAAGCATCTGGAGTTGGTACAATTGCAGGTGCCTATATTTTGGATGGTGTGTTCCAAAGAAACTGTAGTGTACGTTTATTCCGTGATGGAGAAAAAATCTATGAAGGAAATTTGGCATCTTTGAAGCGTTTTAAAGATGATGTAAAAGAAGTAAAAGAAGGCTATGAATGTGGTCTTGTACTTGAAAAGTTTAATGATATTAAGGAAGAAGATACTGTGGAAGCATATACCATGGTAGAAGTTCCAAGATAACAGTTGAAGTATGTAATATGCATTTCGGATTATAAATTCGTGGTGAAAAACCCATATTACAGGCTAAATTTGGTAGTAAGAATCCCACAGGCTTGCCTGTAGGAGTGGTCAGTCTATATTAAGTGAGGAATGACGTAAAATGAGAAAAAATAGCATAAAGAATACTAGAATTAACGGAGAAGTGCAGAAAGAATTAAGTAATATTATCCATAATGAAATCAAAGATCCACGGATTCATCCAATGACATCCGTTGTATCGGTGGAAGTTGCTCCAGATTTGAAGTCCTGTAAAGCTTATATTAGCGTATTAGGAGAAGAAGAGGCACAGAAAGAGACATTGGAAGGCTTAAAAAATGCGGCGCCATATATTCGCCGTCAATTAGCACATTCCGTAAATCTTCGTAATACTCCAGAAATTTTTTTCATATTGGATCAATCCATTGAATATGGAGTTCACATGACAAGATTAATTGATGAGGTAGTGAAAGATTTGGAGGATGAGAATGAATCTGAATAAATGGTTGGAAAATGTAACGTCTGCTGCAATTGTTGGTCATGTAAATCCAGATGGGGACTGTGTTGGTTCCTGTCTGGGGCTTTATAACTATTTGATTGAGAATTTTAAATTAGAAGTAGATGTATATTTAGAACCTTTTTCAGAACCGTTGAAGTTTATGTCTGGTTCTGAAAAAGTCCAGACAGAATTCGCAGAAAACAAGCAATATGATCTGTGTTTTGCATTAGATAGTGGAGATGAAAATCGAATTGGTGCAGGAAAACAATGTTTTAAAACGGCAGCAAAAAAGATCTGTATTGACCATCATGCAACAAATAAAGGGTATGGAGATGAGAATCTGATTTGCCCTGAAATTAGTTCCACTGCGGAAGTATTGACCAGTTTAATGGAAAACGATAAAATTAGCAAAGCAACCGCAGAATGTTTATATACTGGTATTGTACATGATACGGGAGTGTTCCAGTACAGTAATGTTTCACCAAATACGCTTCGCATTGCAGCAGATTTGCTGGAAAAGAAAATTGATGCGTCCTCCATTATTTCTAATACGTTTGTGGAAAAAACATATAAGCAACAGCGTATTTTAGGTTTTGCTCTTTCCAACAGTGTGTTGTTTATGGATAATAAATGTATTTTTTCCATTATACGAGAGGCAGATATGGAACGATTTGGTGTAAATGCTCTGGATTTAGAAGGAATTGTAGCACATTTGAGAGATACATCTGGAGTAGAATGCGCGATTTTCCTTTATCAGACAAATGCAGAGGAGTTTAAGGTAAGTTTGCGTTCCAAATCCATAGTAGACGTTGGGAAAGTTGCAGCATACTATGGAGGAGGCGGTCATGCACGTGCGGCAGGCTGTACATTAAACGGAAGTGCCAGAGATATGATTAATAATATTTCACGTTTAGTAGAGGCTCAATTGAAGGAGCAAGGATGATAAATGGATGGTATTCTGATTGTTTATAAAGAAAAAGGATATACCTCACATGATGTTGTAGCAAAACTGCGTGGTATATTACATCAGCGCAAAATCGGACATACGGGAACGTTAGATCCTCAGGCAGAGGGCGTACTTCCTGTATGCCTTGGTGCTGCAACAAAATTATGTGATATGTTGGCAGACAGGAGTAAGGAATATCGGGCAGGTATTCGGCTTGGGATGGAAACGGATACACAAGATATTTTTGGACAAGTGTTAAGAGAAAAAAATGTTTCCGTTACCGAACAACAAATCCGAGAAGCTGTGAATTTTTTTGTTGGAACATATGATCAGATTCCTCCTATGTATTCGGCAAAAAAAGTAAATGGAAAAAAGTTATATGAATTGGCTCGTCAGGGAAAAGAAATTGAGCGTAAGCCATGTACGGTTCAAATTCATTCCATTCATATTAATGAGATAGAAATTCCTAACTTGAATTTATCCGTAGCATGTTCAAAAGGAACTTACATTCGTACTCTTTGTCATGATATTGGGAAGAAGCTTGGCTGTGGTGCATGTATGACGAGTTTACTTCGTACAAAAGTTGGAATGTTTTCTTTGGAGCAGGCATTTACACTTTCTCAAATTGAGGAAAAACAGGCAGAGGGGATATTAAAATCATATATTATCCCTGTAGAAGATGTATTTCTGCAATATCCAGCCATTATTGTAAAACCAGAGGCAAATCGCCTTTTAATAAATGGAAATCGTTTGGAAATAAGAGATTTGCAAGAGGGCGCACAACCATTAGAAATGGTGCGTGTATTGGATAGTAATGGACAATTTCAAGCATTGTATGGGTGGGATAAAGAAAAAAATGATTTTAAACCGATAAAAATGTTTTTGAGGAGCGGCATATGATTCACTTTTGGAATACGTTGAATATTCAAATTACTGGAGATACTGCGGTTACACTTGGTAAATTTGATGGACTGCATAGAGGACACCAAAAATTATTAGATGATATAAAAAGAAAAAAAGCAGAGGGATATCAAACGGTTGTTTTTACGTTTGCAAGACCTCCGATGGCATTGTTAACTGGAAAGCCACAACGGACACTTTTGGTGAATGAAGAGCGGCGTGAGATTTTAGAGCAGATGAATATTGATTATTTGATTGAATATCCATTTACCGAAACAGTTAGTCATATGTTGCCAGAATATTTTGTAAAGGAAATATTAATAGAACAGCTTCATATGAAGTATTTAGCAGCTGGAGAGGATTTTGGTTTTGGATATCAGCGTTCTGGGAATACCAATTTACTAAGACAATTAGCTCCAAAATATGGATATGAAATTACAGTTATGGAAAAAGAAACAGATGGAATAAGGGAAATCAGCAGTACTTATATTAAAGAAGAACTGAGCCTTGGACATATTGAGAAGGTAAATGAATTGCTTGGAAGAACATTTTCAGTTCAGGGAACGATTGTACATGGAAAAGAACTAGGACGCAAAATTGGTATTCCAACCATTAATCTTTATCCTCCTGATGAAAAGCTGCTTCCTCCAAAAGGTGTCTATTGTGCCAAAACGGAAATTGATGGTCGGGTATACGAGGGAATTGCAAATATCGGGATTAAACCGACTGTGACCGATCAAAGGCGCATGACAATTGAAGTCCATTTATTTGATATATGCGAGCAGCTATATGGAAAAAAAGCAAAGGTTCGTTTGTATCATTTTGTTCGACCAGAATGTAAATTTGACTCGGTAGATCAGCTAAAAGAACAAATGGAACGAGACATTGCAGCTGGAAAACAGTATTTTGATAAAAATAACGGATTTGTTAAGTTAAAAAAATAAGGTTTGTTTAGTATATAATGATGGGGCTATATAAGGAGCATGAGTTTATGGAAGAAAGAAAAACAGATGGTCAGGAACAAGAATTAGATCAGACATCACAGGAAAAATATGATTTGGAAGAAAGAGATGAAATTCCTGAACAGGAAAAAGAGATGGATGAAATTCTTGATAGAGAATCTATGCTGGCGGAGAAAGTGGAATCAAATGGAGAAGAAAACACGAAAGAAAAGAATGACCAGGTCATCCAAACAAAACCGATTGCCTGGAAGAAAATTCGTATTGTGGCAGGAGCTGCCCTCGTTGCAGTAGTTTGCGGAATTGTATGGTTTAATTGGCATTATGCAGGAGAGGACTTATTATACAAAACAAGCAATACACCAGAAAGTATAACTACAATGGAAACGGAAACACAGGAACCAACGCTGGCTAAAGAGGATGTATTTACACATTATGAAAATCTTGCAATTGTAGATGATAAAGTAGATAAGTATTTAAATATTCGTAAAAAACCATCGGATAGCGCTCAAATTATTGGAAAATATCTGCCATATTCTTATGTGAATATTATAAAAGAAGTAGAAGATGGATGGTATGAAGTTGAAATAGAAGGACAAACTGCCTATGTAGCAAAAAGTCATGTGCAAACGGGAGAAAAAGCCAAACAGTTGGCATTAGAGCATTGCTTACATAAAGTAAAAGTATCCAAAGATGGTGTAAAAGGATATGATGCAAATAGAAATAATGCAAAAGAATTAGTGGAGTTAGTGAATGGTGACAGTTACGCAGTTGTAAAAGACAGGGAAAATGGGTGGATCTTAATTCGGGCAAGGCATAATACAGAATGCTATGTAAAAGCAGAAGATGTCACTGATGGTTACTATTTAAATGAAGGAATTCTGTTTACAGGTGATGGAGAAATCTCTCAAACTCGTTTAGACTTTTTAAACAATGCATGGCAGTATTTAGGTGGTAAATACGTCTGGGGCGGAGAAGAGCTAGGTGTAGGAGTAGATTGCTCTGGCTATATATGGAAATTATTGCAACAGTATGATATTTATATTCATCGAGTTTCTATCGAACAATCTCAAGATGGAGTAGAAGTAAAAGAAGACGACATGAGACCAGGAGATTTGATTTTCTATATTAATCGTGGAGACCAAATCAGTCATGTGGCAATTTATACAGGAAGTAAAACCATTCTCCATGCTGCATCCGAAGAAAAGGGAATCTGTTTGGATGCCTGGGATTATTTAAAACCAGAAGCAATACGGAATGTATTTGGTGATTAAACGTTTAAAAAATATTGTAGAAAGCTTGACAAAGAAGGATAAATTATATATACTTTGGTTGTCAAAGTATTTTGGAAAGGGAATGGAGTACGTCAATGACCACAAAGATTATAGGAACTGGACATTATGTTCCGGAACGTATTATAACCAATGATGATTTGGCTATGATTATGGATACAAGTGATGAATGGATTTCAGAGCGTACTGGTATTCATCAGAGACGAATCGACACAGGAGAAGGCGTTGTGCAGATGGCGTCGAAAGCGGCAAAAAATGCATTGGAAAATGCAGGGATTACTGCAGAAGAGCTAGATATAATAATCGTAGCGACATCGACTGCCGATGATCTTTTTCCAAACACAGCATCTTTAGTACAAAGAGAACTTGGAAACCATCAATGTACTTGTTTTGATCTCAGTGCAGCATGTACGGGATTTTTATATGGTCTGAATACGGCACATGCTTATATTAAAGCAGGCATGGCAAAGACAGCATTGGTAATTGGAAGTGAATGCTTAAGTAAAACAATGGACTGGACGGAACGAAGCACTTGTATTCTATTTGGAGATGGTGCAGGGGCAGCGGTTGTAACGGAAGCAGAAACAGGGATTGAAGAAATGGTATCTCATTCCGATGGACGTAAAGGCGAAGTTATTATTTGTGACGGCAGACCACTTGAGAATTTTCTAGTAAAAAAAGATGTGACTTACGCATATACTCGGATGGATGGACAGGAAGTGTTCCGATTTGCAGTAAAAACAGTGCCAGAATGTATTCATGAACTTCTGGAGAAGGCTGGAATTGGAGTAGAAGAAGTGGATCATTTCATTTTGCATCAGGCGAACGAGCGGATTATTCATTCTGTATCAAAAAGATTAAAAGTACCGTTGGAGCGTTTCCCGATGAATTTGCAGAACTATGGTAATACTTCTGCAGCAAGTATTCCAATTCTGCTGGATGAATGCAATCGTGCAGGGATGCTTCAGCCAGGGGACAAAATTGTTCTCTCTGGGTTTGGAGCAGGACTGACATGGGGAGCAATATTGCTAACCTGGTAAAATTAAAAAAAAGTGAGGAATAAAAAAATGTTAGAAAAAATGAAAGAAATTATCGCAGAACAATTAAATGTAGACCCAGAAGAAATTACAGAAGCAACTTCTTTTAAGGATGATTTAGGAGCAGATTCCTTAGATTTATTTGAATTAATTATGTCATTAGAAGAAGAATATCAAACAGAAATCCCATCAGACGACTTACAGGATTTAACTACAGTAGGTCAAGTAATGGATTATTTAAAAGCACATGGAGTAGAGGCATAATTTTCAGGAGGTAATGATGAAAACAAGAGTAACAGAGCTGTTAGATATTGAATATCCAATCATTCAAGGCGGTATGGCATGGGTAGCAGAACATAATTTAGCGGCGGCTGTCTCAAAAGCAGGAGGACTTGGCGTAATTGGTGCGGCAAATGCACCAGCAGAAGTAGTTAGAAAAGAGATTCGTCAGGTAAAAGAGATGACAGACAAGCCATTTGGCGTGAATATTATGTTATTGAGTCCAGCAGCAGATGAAGTAGCGCAAGTAGTTATCGAGGAAGGCGTTAAAGTCGTAACAACTGGTGCAGGAAATCCAGGAAAATATTTAAAAGCCTGGAAAGAGGCAGGAATTAAAGTAATTCCAGTCGTTGCTTCTGTTGCTATGGCAAAAATGCTGGAGCGTGAAGGAGTCGATGCTGTTATTGCAGAAGGCTGTGAATCAGGAGGGCATATTGGGGATTTGACAACGATGACTCTTGTACCTCAAATTGTAGATGCAGTTTCTGTTCCAGTTATCGGAGCTGGTGGAGTTGGTGACGGCAGAGGCATGGCTGCGATGTTTATGCTTGGAGCAGATGCAGTTCAAATAGGAACTCGTTTTGTTGTTGCAGACGAATCCATTGTACATGAAAATTATAAAAACAAGATTATTGCAGCAAGAGACATTGATTCTGCGGTAACAGGAAGAAGTACAGGCCATCCAGTCCGCAGTCTCCGTAATAAAATGACAAGGGAATATTTGAAAAAAGAAGCAGAAGGAGCAAGTTTTGAAGAACTGGAATTAATGACAGTGGGCTCTTTAAGAAATGCTGTCTTAGAGGGAGATGTCGTAAATGGAAGCTTGATGGCTGGCCAAATTGCAGGATTGATCTCAAAGCGGCAGTCTTGTCAGGAAATTATCCATGAGTTAATGACAGAAACTACAGCATTAATGAAAAAAGTACCTCATATGCTTGGAGTCTGTTAAATAAAAATAATATGGAAAAGTGGAATAGCCGGAACAGAGCAGCTTTCGAGAAGCCTGTTTCGGCTCATTCAAAAGTTGTAGAATGTACTTGAATACAGGAGGATGGATATGAGCAAAATTGCATTTATTTTCCCTGGACAGGGAGCTCAAAAGGCAGGCATGGGACAGGAATTTTATGAAAAATGTCCTGCTGCGAAGCAAATCTTTGATCGTGCCAGTGAAGTATTGGAAATGGATATGAAAGAGCTGTGTTTTGAAAAGAATGATCGTTTGGATCAAACTGAATACACACAATGTGCTCTTGTTACGACAGAAACTGCAATATTGGCAGCATTAAGAGAGGCAGGAATTGTACCGGCAGTTGCAGCTGGATTAAGCCTTGGAGAATACAGTGCGCTTGTAGCAGCAGGAATTATGAGTGAAGAAGATGCAATTCGTGTTGTACGCCAGAGAGGAATTTTGATGGAACATGAAGTTCCAGCAGGACAAGGTGGTATGGCAGCAGTTCTTGCAATGAAGGCAGAAAAAATTGAAGAAGTAATCGCTCCAATTGAGGGAGTTCAAATTGCAAATTATAATTGTCCAGGTCAAATTGTAATTTCTGGAAAAAAGGAAGCAGTACAAAAAGCATGTGAAGCATTGACAGCCGCAGGTGCAAAACGTTGTATTCCGCTCAATGTAAGTGGTCCATTTCATTCCAAAATGTTAGTTGGTGCGGGAGAAAAATTAGGAACTGTGTTAGAACCAGTGGAACTAAATGATCCATCCATTCCGTATGTCACAAATGTAACAGGTGCTTATGTAACAGATAAAAATCGGGTAAAAGAGCTTTTAAAGCAGCAAGTCTCAAGCTCTGTGCGCTGGCAGCAATGTGTAGAAGCAATGATTGAAGATGGAGTTGATACGTTTGTTGAAGTTGGACCAGGTACAACATTGACTGGATTTTTAAAGAAGATTAACCGTAAGGTAACAGCATATCATGTAGAAACGCCAGAAGACTTGGAAAAAATAGCAGCAAGCCTGGCAGAATAATGGAGGAAGCTCATGTTAGAAGGAAAAGTAGCAGTTGTGACAGGGGCAAGCCGTGGAATTGGAAAGGCTATTGCACTGGCGTTTGCAAAAGAAGGAGCAACTGTAATTGTGAATTATAATGGTTCTGCTGCAAAGGCAGAAGCAGTTGTAGAAGAGATTTGTCAGGCAGGAGGTCAGGCAGAAGCAGTTCAATGTAATGTCGCAGATTTTTCAGCATGTGAAACATTTTTGGCAGATATCGTAAAACGTTATAAGAGAATTGATATTTTAGTAAACAATGCAGGAATCACAAGAGACGGTTTATTAATGAAAATGACGGAAGAAGACTTTGATGCAGTGATTCAGACGAATCTAAAAGGAGCATTTAATTGCACAAAGTTTGTATCTCGTCAAATGCTTCGTCAGAAAGCAGGAAGAATTATTAATATTTCTTCTGTATCTGGTATTATGGGAAATGCAGGACAGGCAAATTATTCTGCATCAAAAGCAGGAGTAATCGGATTAACGAAAGCTGCTGCAAGAGAAATTGCAAGCCGTGGAATTACAGTAAATGCAATTGCACCAGGATTTATTCATACAGAAATGACAGAGGTACTTCCAGAAGCGACAAAAAAAGCTGCAATTGAGCAGATTCCTTTGAGAAAATTTGGGGATGTAGAAGACGTTGCACAAACAGCTGTTTTTTTGGCTTCTGAAAAAGCAAAATATATTACTGGTCAAGTGATTTGCGTGGATGGCGGAATGGCAATGTGAGTCAATAGAAAACATGCCGCAGAGAGTGCGATAGTAGGAGGTAAAAAATGAATCGAGTTGTAGTAACTGGATTAGGTGCAGTGACGCCAATAGGAAATAATGTAGAACAATTTTGGCAGGGAGTGAAAGAACAAAAAGTTGGTATTGCTCCAATTACCAGATTTGATACAAGCAATTATAAAGTACATCTTGCAGCAGAAGTAAAGGGTTTTGTTGCAAAAGAACATATGGATTTTAAAGCAGCAAGACGTATGTCAACTTTTTCTCAATATGCAGTTGCTGCGGCTGGAGAAGCAATGAAAGATGCTGAATTAGATATGGCAAAAGAAGATCCATATCGCATAGGAGTAAGTGTTGGCTCTGGTATTGGAGGGCTTTCCGATATCGAAAAAGAATGTGAAAAACTGGCTACAAAGGGGCCATCCAGAATTAATCCATTATTTGTTCCGATGATGATTTCCAATATGGCAGCGGGAAATATCGGTATTCAGTTTGGATTAAAAGGCAAAAATATAAATGTAGTAACTGCCTGTGCGACAGGAACGCATTCCATTGGAGAGGCATTCCGTGCAATTCAGTATGGAGATGCAGATGTTATGTTGGCAGGCGGAGCGGAAAGCTCCATTACTCCAATTGGAGTAGCAGGCTTTACTGCTCTTACTGCTCTTACAACATGTGAAGATCCGATGCGTGCATCCATTCCGTTTGATAAAGAGAGAGGCGGATTTGTATTAGGAGAAGGAGCAGGTGTTGTAGTTCTGGAATCTTTAGATCATGCATTGGCGAGAGGTGCAAAAATATATGCAGAATTAGTTGGGTATGGCGCTACTTGCGACGCTTATCATATTACTTCTCCAATTGAAGATGGAAGCGGAGCTGCCCATGCGATGCAGAATGCAATGAATGATGCAAATGTAATTCCAGAACAAATTGATTATATTAATGCACATGGAACGGGAACACATCATAATGATTTATTTGAAACAAAAGCGATTAAGACAGCGCTTGGAGAGCAGGCTTCAAAAGTAAAGATTAGTTCGACAAAATCAATGATTGGACATTTACTTGGAGCAGCAGGTGCCGTGGAATTTATCGTTTGTGTAAAATCTATTGAAGATGGATATGTTCACCCAACGGTAGGATATCGGGTTCCAGATGAAGAATGTGATCTGGATTATGTTGTAAATGGTCCAGTGGAGATGGATGTTAATTATGTGCTGACGAATTCCCTTGGTTTTGGAGGACATAACGCAAGTCTCCTTGTAAAGAAATATGAGGGATAGGAGGTTCTATAATGGAAAAAACAGATTTTGAACAGATTGAAAGTTTAGTGAAGTTAATGTCTAATTCCAGCTTAACAAGCTTACAGTTAAAAACAGATGGAATTAATCTCGTTTTGAAAAAAGAAAAAGAAATGGTTACAGCGATGCCATCTGTAGTTTCTGTACCAGTAGGAAAAGAACCAGAAAAGGAAACGACTCCATCCGCAGAATTTAATAATCCAGATGAAGTGGTAACAGCTCCTTTGGTAGGAACGTTCTATGCAGCCCCAAGTGAGGGCGCCGATCCATTTGTTTCTGTTGGAGATACAGTAAAAAAAGGTCAAGTGCTTGGAATCATTGAGGCAATGAAACTGATGAAT
>DVHN01000199.1 GCA_018712075.1 Candidatus Fimimorpha faecalis | reverse complement strand
AGCCTTATAAAATCAGGGCTGAAGATTCCGAGAAGTTATATAAATATAAAGGAGGAACTTATCATGCTTTCATTTTTTGTGACCAAATCATCGGACGGTGAATCCTGGATCTTACAGCCAGGTGGATATCTCGTCTTTATCGCATTATTTCTTATTCTTATTGTGATTGCATCTCTTTTCCGCAAGAAAAAATCCAATCATTTTGAGACAAAACCAATGGTCTTTTCCGCTGTTTCAATCGCACTTGCAACGGTAACAAGTATGATTACTATTTTGAAAATGCCTTATGGGGGCTCCGTTACATTACTAAGTATGATGTTTATTACCCTAGTTGGCTATTGGTACGGTCTTTCAATTGGATTAACAACCGCAGTTGCATACGGAATTCTCCAACTTATTTTAGACCCTTATATTCTAAGTATTCCACAAATGCTATTCGATTACATATTTGCATTTGGAGCCCTTGGATTATCGGGATTATTTACCAATCAAAAACATGGTTTAATTATCGGGTATTGGGTCGGAATATTAGGAAGATACTTATTTTCAACACTTTCTGGATGTATCTTTTTTGCCACCTATGCTCCAGAAGGCTTGAACCCAGTTTTATATTCTTTATTATACAACGGTGCATATATGGGAACAGAAGCAGTTCTAACAAGCATTGTTATGCTATTGCCTCCTGTTCAACATTCTTTCCGTATGATAAAGAAAATGGCTTTAAGCTCCTAAAAACCAAAGCAGGGACTATTCTAAACTAGAAATCATCCCTGCTATTTTTATCTATTCTTTTATTTCAGTACCACTCCCTGGATTTAAAACAGAGGGACTGTTTTCGGTATTAAACGATGGTACTTCTCCATTCTCAAAATCAAACGATGGCATTTCTCCATTCTCAAAATCAAATGGCGGCATTCCTCCGTTTTCATTTCCAAATCCTCCTCCATTTTGTGTTCCCATTGCATCAATATCAATCGAAGAAGCATTAATTAATGTAGAAGGATTCGCTTCCTGTCCTTCGCTTGTAGAAGGAATACTTCCATTTAATTGTCCTTTAATGCTTTGTGCACGAAGAATGCAAAACTCTTTCAAATATTGAGCAGCTTGTTGAAATTCTTCATACGTACAAAATGCAGTAGGATCTTTTTCCACATAAGGGGAAATTAAAGCGATTGTCTTATCGTATAACTGCTCAAATTTTCCACTGTCAAAATAAGAAGTAATAAATTCACTAAATACGGAATGATATTGATTCAAATATTCCTCATTATTAAAAATCCAAGAAATCATTGGTCTGGAATCCATATCTCCGTCTTCCACAGGAGAATCAATTGGAGAATTTACAAGTGCAGTTGCCTGATCCACTCCTGCCGTTGTTTTTCTCATAGACATGCCTCCAAATGCCAGATTATAATCCCATGCAATCATTGACATCTTTCCATCTTTTTCTCTTAAATAATAATTATGAACCATCATTCCTGTATAACTATCCCCATTTAATACAAAATTGTGGGCAACAAAATAGCGAATTACTTCATCGGTATCTACTACTTCCGAAATATTTTCTCCTTCATTTAGCTGTTTTATCGAAGCAATCAAACGTTTCTTATCTGCATTAGTTACATCCATAACCGTATTATCAAAAATATCTGCATAGCTGTCAATTTCATCATCACTGTACAGTAATTTTACTGCATCACTTCCAAAATGCATACCGCCGCCTCCTGGGCCAAACATTCCGCCTCCTTCTCCATCCTTTCCGAAACCTTCCGGCATCTGAGGCTGCTCTATTTCTTCACTTGCTTGTGTATTATCCTGTGCCTGAGAAGATGGGACATTTTGGTTTGCATCACTTTGAATTTCTGCTCCTTGTACAGCCTGTGATTGTTCGTTCCAATTACTTTGATCACTGGCCTGACTTTCTAAATTTGAAATAGAATTTTGTTCTGCACGATTACTTTGATCCTCTGGTATCTGTGAAGATGTTTCTTCCTCTTGTGGCATTTGATCTGTTTTCTGATCTTTCATCTGATCTAAGTCGGGCATTTCCCCCATATCTGGTTTTCCTCCATTCATATCCATATTATCTGGCTTATAAATGGCACCATAATCAGATCCGTAGTTTCTTTGCGCAAATCCCTCCTCGATTCCCTCTACTGCAAGATAAAGTCCCCAATCCTGTCCATTCACTGTAATCCATGCAAAACTACAAAGAGGCCCATCTGCTCCTACCTCCTGCATCATCTGATATGAAACAAAATCTTTCATATACGTATTATCTTGTATGGAATTATTCAAACATAACTTATCCAATCCATAATAGTTGAGAGAATCATTATAATGATCAAATTCAATTTTAAAGCTATAGCGATCTGAATCAGAAGCGGCAACTTGAGCAAGAGAAGAATTTCCTTTTGGACGAATTGCAACATTTTTATAGGATTCTCCATCAATCACTATATTACATTTAATATATTCTTCCGCCGTTGCCTCATCCAACATCGTTTGCCAATCCGACTCATCTACAACAATATCTACTGTATGCACGACATCTGTATTAAATAATCGATTTTCGTATCCGACTGTATATTCTGATTTCTGAATTCCAAATGCTTCTCCATTCATAAATACTACTGTGATAATGAGAGATAGAACTATGATAATCGTGCAAACGATATCCGTATATTTGTTTCTTATCATACATTCTCCTTAACTCATATAATCTCCATTATAGCTTACCATAACAGCACTTTCTACCTGATTCATATTGGCTACCTGATTTACAAAATCAGTATTATCCTTTTTAAGACGAATCTCATAATTTACTTCAATCATCCCCTTTGTCACTGTCTTACTCTTTAATACGCACTTTTCTACTTGATTATCCAAAAATTTTTTCACACTATCTTCTGCTTTTTTATTCATGCATCGCACTACCATAATATATGGATGAGCATGTGTTTTTTTATTGCAAAAGATAAGTAGTACAATTCCAATCATTATACTGCCAAATACTGCCAATGGAATCATTCCAGCAGCAAGTACGATCCCAACTGCAATCGACCAGAATAAAAACGCAATGTCCACTGGCTCTTTAATTGCAGTACGAAAACGTACAATGGACAATGCACCAACCATACCAAGTGATAATACTACATTACTTGTTACTGCCATAATTACAACGGTCGTAATCATCGTCATTGCAATTAACGAAACGCCAAAGCTTTCCGAATACATAACTCCTGCATAAGTCTTCTTATAGATAAAGAAAATTAAAACCCCAATTCCAAATGCAAGGATAATTCCAATTACCATGTCGATAATTGATACACTGGAACTATTTTCTAAAAAATTGGATTTAAAAATATCCTGAAATGATATTGCTGCTGTTAAACTCATCGTTTTACTCCTTCTCTTTTCTTCTTACTACTAAGCTTTTCACGCTCTACCCTCTATCCATACATTCTACATGAAGCATATTTAGAAAATGCATTTGCTCTTCTATCATTGAGCTGCAAAATATCCCGTACAACAGTTGGCAAAAACGCATCATACTTTACTTCTAAAAGTATCTTCGCATCCCCTGCCGGAATTGTTATAACATCTGGATTTAGTGCATCAACATCCGACAATCCTGTACGAATATCCCGATCCAATGTTATTCTCACATTTCCTGCTGGGAAAATAAATGGCTCTCTAGTATAATCTACAATTACTTTTGGACGCAGCTGCTCATAACACATCTTAGCATATAACTCCACCAAAAGATGCTCTTTGCTCTTCCCCATCCATTCAATTTCACCATGAATTATTTTTTGCGCCTGTTCTTTTGTAATGTTTACCGATTGTTTATTGCATAGCCCGTTTATCTTACTTTTCTTCTCTAATAAGATTACATTCAAATCGTGATTATAATAACGAATTCGAAACTTTTCCCGTATATTTACACCGTCCAGTTTTTCTCTCAATGCTTTATCTGAATAATTATCAAAGTATAAACTACGGATATGATATTCTCCATTTTCGTCTGCATGAGGATCAGATTGTAATACTGCTCTCAATCGCTGCCGCAAAACAATATAATCTCCATAATTAATGTAATACTTATATTCATGCCGAAACTCCATTCTATACCTCCCTTCCTTCGCTCACTATCCGAGTTTCGTTCGATCTATGATAACTATAAATTTTGTTTGTGACTTTTCCGTGGTTGTTTTATGTAAATTTTATGTAAAATTTTTCAAATTTCTTTGTCCTTCATCTACACATTAAAACCTTTTTTTCTTAAATCTTGCTGTATTTTGGTATGAAATTAGTAAGCCTGTCATTACAGATTGACGGCTATTCACAAAAAAATAAATGCCAGAACTCTTCGCTAATAAAGAATTCTAGCATTTATATAAAAACGGATTATCTTTCATCTATTGGAAAAATAAAGCTACTGTTATAACAATCGTCACACATACCAACAATACACCAACAATACGGGTAAAAGCCATATACAGTTCTGTTGGTTCTCCATTTTTAACTGTAAAAATATGCTCAATTTTCCAAAGCAATTCTGGGTTTACAATCATAATTGTACCAACTATTAATAATATAATAATATAAATATATTCCATATCATCATTCCTATCTTAATAATGCTATTACTGCTATCAGTGTTAAATGAATTGGATAAATCAAATACCATAATAATTGAATTGCCTTATTCCGATATCCTTGTTTTCCATTATAAAAATAGATTGGAATAATTGCAAACACTCCAAATGGCTGTGACATTCCCACATAAAAACCAATGCCTAAAATGCCCAATGCCAGCAACGTCAGCTGCTTCCTCCAATAATAACACATCATAATTAAAACAATGCCTATTGCGCCATAATCCGTTTTCATCATTTGTGCCACGAAACAAGCAGCCAGAAAAGCAATCAATCCGCCTATGTAGTTTCCTTTTTTCTTGTAAATTAAAT
Organism: Candidatus Fimimorpha faecalis; assembly: GCA_018712075.1. Classification (GTDB taxonomy): domain Bacteria; phylum Bacillota; class Clostridia; order Lachnospirales; family Lachnospiraceae; genus Fimimorpha; species Fimimorpha faecalis. The sequence goes on along the minus strand of DVHN01000199.1, from coordinate 28,234 downwards.
CAAATTGAACAGTTAACAGTCCAAATAACAATGTAAAAAATACATTTTGATGCTGCAATGTAATTCTTCCGAACAATGCCAAATCAAACGGAATCTCAGATAACAATGCTAACACTCCTAAACGAACTGCATATTTTTTCCAGTTTGAGGTATGACAAATCCCTTCAATCAATAAAAAACAATAAATTGGAAACGCTAAGCGACCAATTGTCCGCAAAGGATAGAAAGTGACTCCAAAAATATGGACCATATAGTACGGAAAAAAAACTGCCCCTATATGATCCACAATCATAGATGTCACTGCAATTATTTTTAACCACAGTGAGGTCATAATCTACACCAAACCTTTTTAGTTGTCTTCGTCCGATTCATTTACCGAATATATCTGACGTTTCATTGCCATCTCATCACTTGCAAGGTACTCATCATACGTTGTAATCTTATCAATATATCCGCCTGGCAATAATTCAATGATACGATTTGCAGTTGTCTGAACAATCTGATGGTCACGGGAAGTGAATAAAATTACGCCTGGGAACTTAATCATACCATTGTTCAATGCAGTAATGGACTCCATATCCAAATGGTTCGTTGGTTCATCAAAAATCAAAACGTTTGCACCTGAAATCATCATTTTGGATAATAAACAGCGAACCTTCTCTCCTCCAGAAAGAACATTTACTTTTTTCGCTCCATCTTCTCCCGCAAATAGCATTCTGCCAAGGAAACCTCTTACATAAGTAATATCCTTTACTGGAGAGTATTGCTGTAACCAGTCATAAATCACTAAGTCATTGTCAAATTCATCCGAATAATCCAGTGGGAAATATGCCTGGGAAGTTGTTACTCCCCATTTATACGTACCAGAATCTGGCTCCATTTCTCCCATTAAAATTTTAAATAATGTCGTTTTTGCAATTTCATTGGAACCGACAAATGCTACTTTATCATCATGATTTAAAACAAACGAAACATTATCCAGCACCTTTACACCGTCAATTGTCTTTGTAATTCCATCTACGGTCAATACTTCATTTCCAATGCTGCGGTCTGGACGAAAGTCAATATATGGATACTTTCTGGAAGATGGACGGATATCATCTAACTGAATCTTTTCCAATGCACGCTTACGGGAAGTTGCCTGCTTCGATTTAGAAGCATTTGCAGAGAAACGCTGAATAAATTCCTGCAATTCTTTAATCTTTTCTTCTTTTTTCCGATTCGCTTCTTTCATCTGCTTAATCATAAGCTGACTCGACTCATACCAGAAATCATAGTTTCCAGAATATAATTGGATTTTAGCGTAGTCAATATCCGCAATATGCGTACATACTTTATTCAGGAAATAACGGTCATGGGATACAACAATAACCGTATTTTCAAAGTTAATTAAAAACTCTTCCAACCAGTTAATCGCTGCCAAATCCAAATGGTTTGTTGGCTCGTCCATAAGTAAAATATCTGGATTACCAAACAATGCACGTGCCAATAATACTTTTACTTTATCATTACCTTCCAAGTCCTTCATCATCTTATAATGAAGTTCTGTCTCAATTCCTAAACCATTTAATAAGGATGCTGCATCTGACTCTGCTTCCCATCCGTTCATCATTGCAAATTCGCCCTCTAATTCACTCGCACGAATTCCATCTTCTTCTGTAAAGTCTTCTTTTGCATAAATAGCGTCTTTTTCTTTCATAATTTCAAAAAGACGAGCATTTCCCATCATTACTGTATCTAATACTACTTGATCGTCATACTTAAAGTGATCCTGTTCCAGCACAGATAAACGCTGTCCTGGTGTAATAACAACAGAACCATTTGTTGGTTCGAGCTGGCCAGATAAAATCTTTAAAAATGTGGACTTTCCAGCACCGTTCGCACCAATAATTCCATAACAGTTACCTTCTGTAAATTTAATATTTACATCTTCAAATAACGCCTTCTTTCCAAGACGCAAGGTGATTCCATTTGCACTAATCATATCGAACAGCCTTTCTTTCTCTCTATTATCGTACCCATTCTACAAAAAAAATTTAATAAAATCAAGTATTTCTTTGCATTTTCGTATATTCTAATTCCCTTTTATGGCTTGTGAATAAAATAATCTGATTGGGAAGTGTACTTAAAAAATCTAACGTCTGCCTCAATCGCTCCTCATCATAGAACACAAACGTATCGTCAAATAAAAATGGAATATTGTTTTCCTTCCATAAAATTTTCGCCGCAGCCAGCCGAATACATAAATAAATTTGCTCCATTGTACCACGACTCACTCCACTTAAAGGAACATAGCGATCTGATGTATTCAAAAAAATGCTTCTATCATCTCGAATAACTATACTTTGGTACTTTCCCCCTGTAATTTTCTCCAGCAATCGGGAAGCTTCTTCATTTAAATCCACACCAAAAGTTCTCTGTACCTTATCGGCTAATTTTTGAATCGTTTCCATTGCTAATGTGATTGCATCAATATCCAGTTGCAATTTTATGTTTTCTGATTCTTGTTCCAATAACTGCTCTCGTTCATTCAAAAGCATAATTCGATTTTCTTCTTTTCGTTCTTTATCCCAGTCAATTCGATTTAACACATCCTGTACTGCCTTGATCCGATCCAGACATTCTACATAAGTATCTGGCGTCGTCTCTTGAAATTCTGAACTATAACGTTTATAGTCATCTTCATATTCTTCCATGCGCTTTTTCTTTTCTTGCTTTTCTTCCACTTTTTGTTTTATCTTTTCTCGCTGTGCTAAAAAATATTTCCGCTGAAAATAGGATGAAACCAGACATCCAACAGCGGCAACTAGTAAACAAATCATTGTTACTGTCTGCACAAACCCTCGAAACGAGTTAATCCACCATAAATAACCCGCAAAACATGCAAAAAATAAACTTAACCCAATTAGAACTGCACCTGTTCCATTCTTTTTGTTTAATTCATACGTATTAATATAATATTCATGATAATCATCTCTAGCTTTTTCATAACGTTGGCGAAACTCTTCCTTTTTTTCTTCATAAGCTCGCTTCATAGAAACAATCTGCTCTTTCCGATCATTCAATGTCTTTCCCAATTCCAAACGTTCTTCTTTTCGTTCTTCCTCTTCTTTTCTCAAGCGTTCTAATTCTTTTTCTCTTTCATCGAGCTCATTTTGATTTTCCGTCAAACGTTTCGTAACGGTAGAAGACAGACGATTTTCTAAGCGACGACGCTGCGTCTTTAAATTTGCAATTGCACCCGCCATGTCAATCTCTGCACTCTGTGTGTTGCTTGTATTACTTAAAAAACACTGTAACTCATTAATTAGACTTGCATCCGTTGCACATTTCAATTGTTCAATACAAACCGTACTTGTAAAGCTATTTTCTGTCATGCCTCCCAATAAATCTTCCAAACGGGTCTGTGCTGGTTCCAACATTGTTCCAGCTGTCTCATTAATGAGTCGAAAACTGCGGTTGGTCTTCAAAAAGCTTCGTTCCAGCCGATAAATCGAACCATTTACACGAATTCTCATTACCCCACAGTATTCTCCATGGTTATCCCATGGTTCATATTTATTATAACGATCCGAACGTATCAACCGTCCTCTTTGACGTTCCATTCCAAACAGCATTCCACGGATAAAAGCATGAATCGTTGATTTCCCAGCCTCATTTTCTCCATAAATTACATTCAATCCAGAATGAAATGCCAGTTTTTTATGATGGAACTTTCCAAAATGAGTCATTTCCAGATCTAGTATTTCCACTATGATTCCTCCTGCTTTAATAACGCATTAATTCCATAAAATAAAGCTTTTTGTTTTTTTTCATCCATCGATTCTTTTTGAAATTCCTGAATATACATTCCAATTACATCCTCTTGATGCTCATATGACAAAATATCCACATCATAATCTGGTTTTGTTTCATCAATGACTTGTACTACATTTCCTGTTCGATATAATAAGTCAGGGTTTAATGGAGCTTCTGGATCATAATTTCCTTCTAATGTAATTTTATATATATTTTCCTCTCCATTTTGCACAATCATTGAAGCAATATTTTCTAACAACCCCACATTTGTACTTTCCACTGTAACCTTTGACCGCAAAGAAACATATTCCCGCTTTGCGATTGGTACAAGCTTAAACTGAGTAATTGCCTTTGTCTTTTCTGTATTTAATTCAATTTCTCCAATAATGTATCCATGTTGTCCCATATCATTTTTATCAGTTGGTTCTAAAGCACCTGCATATGCCATTTTCTCTTCCAGCCATAATTCTGGCTTATGGATATGTCCCAGTGCTACATAATCAAATCCAGCCTTTGCAAGCTGTTTCCGATCAAATGGAACATGCCTTTCATCTCCGCCATGTCCTAAAAGAATTTGAATTCTCCCCCGCTCCCCTCTCGAAACATCATCATACAAACGTTCTGTAATCTCACGAGAATGGTAACTGAATCCACTCACTTCTGTATCCAGCTCTGGAAAATACACCGACTGTATCGTTTCTTGGCTTAACATTGTCACTTGCTTTGCCCATTCCACTTCCTCATATGCCGTTCCTTTACTAATATAATCGTGATTTCCGGCAATCAACACTACCTTTGTATGCTTCAACGTGGAAAATAGGTAATTCACCTCTTTTACTTCACGTTTCAATGGACGATGATGGAACAAATCACCTGAGATTAGTAATAAATCTACTAATTTTTCATTACAGATCTGTATTACAGTTCGAAAGGTATCCCACAGTTCTTCTGCACGCTTTTTACTCCAATGTTTTCCTGGATCTGGCTGCATACCAAGATGAGTATCTGCAATATGAATAAAATTCACGCCCGCTCTCCTTTCCATTCCAAATCGTAACCTGTTTCACTTAAAGTGAAAGAAGACAGAAAATCAGAACGCTGCCCATCCTTGGCACCTTCGCCTGTTCTTATATTTGAACATAGCTCTTTGTTGAAAAATTCAGCTTCCAATTCTCTGTCTTATATTTCTATTTCACACAAAGTTATTCTTTTACATCTCTCATTTTTTATCCATGAGAACCTGCACAAAACTTATAGTTCACAGTTATTTACTGTTCTAGGGAACGGAATGACGTCTCGAATATTGCTCATACCTGTTAAATACATAACACAACGTTCAAATCCAAGTCCAAAACCAGCATGACGAGCTGATCCATATTTACGAAGATCTAAGTAGAAATCATAATCTTCTTTCTTCAATCCCAACTCATTCATACGTGTGAGAAGCTTTTCATAATCGTCTTCTCTTTGGCTTCCTCCAATAATCTCACCAATTCCTGGTACTAAACAATCCATCGCTGCAACCGTTTTTCCATCCTCATTCAGCTTCATATAAAATGCCTTAATTTCCTTTGGATAATCCGTTACAAATACTGGACGCTTAAATACCTGCTCGGTTAAATAACGCTCATGTTCCGTCTGTAAATCACAGCCCCAGGATACTTTATAATCAAACTTATCGTTATTCTTCTCTAAAATTTGAATCGCTTCTGTATACGTAACACGTCCAAATTCAGAATTTAATACACCATTCAAGCGTTCTAATAATCCCTTATCCACAAATTGATTAAAGAACTTCATCTCTTCCTGTGCATGATCCATTACATAACGAATCACATACTTGAGCATACTCTCTGCCAAATCCATATCATCTGCCAAATCTGCAAATGCAATTTCTGGCTCAATCATCCAAAACTCTGCTGCATGACGTGTTGTATTCGAGTTCTCTGCACGGAAAGTTGGACCAAATGTATAGATATTGCGAAATGCCATCGCATAAGTTTCTCCATTCAACTGTCCGCTTACCGTCAAGTTAGTAGGCTTTCCAAAGAAATCCTGAGAAAAATCTACACTTCCATCTTCCTTCTTTGGAATCTGGTTCAGATCCATTGTTGTAACTTGGAACATTTCTCCTGCTCCTTCACAATCACTGCCCGTAATCAATGGCGTATGCACATATACAAAATCTCTTTCTTGAAAAAACTTATGAATTGCATAGGCAATCAACGAACGTACACGAAATACCGCCTGAAATGTGTTCGTTCTCGCTCTTAAATGAGAAATGGTTCTTAAATATTCAAAACTATGACGCTTCTTCTGCAATGGATAATCCGATGCCGATGGTCCTTCTATCACTACTTCTGTCGCCTGGATCTCAAATGGCTGTTTTGCCTGTGGTGTCGCAACTAAGGTTCCTTTTACAATCAAAGCTGCTCCAACATTACATTTAGAAATCTCAGCAAAGTTTTCCATCTTATCGTGATATACAACCTGTAGTGGTTGGAAATAAGTTCCATCATTCAATACAATAAATCCAAATGTCTTAGAATCACGAATGCTGCGAATCCATCCACCCACTTGAATTTCTTTATCCAGATACTGAGCCGTATCCTTAAACAACTCTCTAATAGTAATCAGTTCCATAATGCTTCTCCTCTTTCACATGGATGTATTTTTCTCTATTTTACCATAGCTTCCCATATTTTAAACCCATTTTCTTAGAAAATCAAGCATTTTCCCGTATTTCTTCATTTTCTATTGATTAATTTCTTTAATCTTCCCATATTTCTTTCTATACATGGAATCATGCGTCATAATATATTCTAAAACCGTTTCACATCCCTCATAAATGTCTCGATAAGTCAAATCAAAATCTCCCGTATACCATGGATCCGCTATTTCCCTTGGATTTTTAGAAAAATCCAATAACAAATGCAGCTTCTTCGTCCGATTCGGACCAAAGATCAGTCTCATATTGCGCATATTCCAGTGATCCATGCCAAAAATATAATCATATTTCTCATAATCTCTCTTCTTAACTTGAACCGCATATTTTCCATCCACAGAAATTCCATACTGCTTCAACTTCTGCCTCGTACCATAATGAACCGGATTACCAATCTCCTCCGTACTCGTCGCAGCAGACGCAATAAAAAACAAATCACTTAAACCTCTCTTTTCAACCATATCCTTCATTACAAACTCAGCCATCGGCGAACGACAAATATTGCCGTGGCACAAAAAAAGTACCTTAATCATGCATTTTTACCTCTTTATAAGTGTTTATAAGTCTATTTTTTGTTTAACTTGCACAATAAAATCAAGTTGTTGGCGACGTAAAACTACGTCACTCTACATAGGTTTTTAAGCAATTGGCGTACTAAATGGGGTACCACAGCATGGATTTTTGCCCCATTCGTACTGCCTGTATATGCTTTTACCCGAATCTTCTCAAGTTTTCCTGCTTTGTCTGTCCACCGCTGAAAGCTACAATCTGTGCCATGGATTCTTCGGCTTTTTCATAGCTGTTATGGGTGTAAACATTCAAAGTGACGCTGGCATCGGAATGCCCCATCAGATACTGCAGGCTTTTCAGATCCATGCCTGCATTTGCCATGTTTGTACAAAATGTGTGTCGGAATACATGAGGTGTGATACGTGGAAGCGGAATAATGTTTTCTTCATTGTACTTCTCGCACAGCCTCTGCACTACTTTCTGGACGTGCATGGCTACCTTTGGATTGCCATTCTTGTCCAGTAAAATAAATCCGGCGTATCCGTCTATCATGACTTCCTTTTTCTGCTTCTTTCGATTGGAAAGAATGTTGTAGAAACTCCCATAGACTTCATCGCTCATTGGTATGTAGCGACAGCCACATTCCGTTTTTGTTTTCTCAATATAGCGTTTTCCATCCTGTGTTCTTACCAGCTGATGGTCCACACGGATTCTTCTGCGGTCAAAATCCAGATCTGCAATAGTCAGTCCGCAAAGTTCACTGATTCGCATTCCTGTTCCAAGCAGTATCTTGATTTCATCCAGATATCTGCAGAAGTGCTTGTCATTCTTTGTGAACTCCAGAAACTGCTCCTGCTGCTTTGGGGACAGTGCAACTCTTTTCTGTGTGTTGTTCGGGATAATATCCAAGCGGAACTCAAAAGGATTCCTGCGGATAATATCCTCGGTGTAAGCCATCTGAAAGGCCGGTTTTACCACACCACGGATACTTGCAATGGTGCTGTAGGAATAACCGTCATCATAAAGCTTGATAAACCACAGCTTTGCATCTGACATTTTGATGTCACGAATAATTCTCTGACCGAAAGGCTCTTTCTTCACAACACTCATCACAAACTTGTATCCTGTGGTTGTATTGTAGCGGACACCACGCTTCAGGCTGATGTAACGCTCCAGCAACTGAATCACTGTGATTTCGCCTCCGGCATAGTCAATCCCTTCGTGACGCAGCAATTTGATTTCATCTTCTTTCTGACGAAGCTTCATCAAATCCATGTCATAGATGGAACGACGCTTTTTATTGGCATCTGTGTAACGGAATTCATACATTCCGTTTTTTCTTTGGCTCTCTCCTGTACGTAAAATACGTCCTTTGTTATCTCTTCTTTTTTCAGACATATTCAATCTCCTTTCTGATATGAAAAGAGCCCTGATATGACGTACATGCAACGAACGAACCAACTTCGCCGCATTCCTATTTTATCATATCAAGGCTCTCTTTTCTATGGGAATCTTCACATGTTAATGGTGATTAAAGTGAGTAACACTGTTCTGTGAATTTATCCAGCTGTTTTCTTTTAATCAGTCGCTTTGTACCAACCCACAGTACAAAGTCGCATCTGTCGTTGTTTGTGATTTCCCTTAATTTATTGATACCGATGCCGGAATAAGCAGCAGCTTCTTCCAATGTGAGATTAGTCTTTTCCCAGATAGGAACTTCTTTCATATTCTTAAACCTCCTGTATTTAAACGATGAACTGGCAAAGTGGCAAAGATTTTATCTATATGCGGTTTGCCGTTTCGTCCTGCCGTTTCAGCCAGATCCACCAATCTTTACCTCGTCTTTCGCTTTCCAGCTTATCTTTCATAGAATTTCTTACCATGCGTACAGTTCTTTCGGATATGCCACGCTCGATGGCTTCTTTGTTCAGCTCTGCCACAGAAACTTCTCTGCCGTCAGAGAGAAACTCATATATCAGTTTCATGGCCTGTTCCTGTTTCAGCTCCGTTTTTGTACCCTCACCGCCTGCAAGCAAATCTTCTGCCGAAATATCATAAGCGCCAATCCAGCGGAAACCTTTCTGGTCTCCCAGAGAAAAGGCCAATGCCTGTCCCGGTGGTGCAAGAGAACTCTTTTCGTGAACTATCACTCTTGTAGTTGGGTCATCTTTTACTTTTCCCACAAATAAAATGCTTCGTACAACTGCAGCAATATCGATAGAACCAAGACCACGATAGGTGCTTTGTGTGCCGGATGCTTTATTCAAGTGACCAATCATTACAATGGCACATCCAGTTGATTGGGCAATATCAGCCAGTTTGCGGAATACTGGTCTTACTTCATTTGCTCTGTTCATATCCACATTTGCCCCGAGAAACGCCTGCAGAGGGTCGATTACCATTAGCTTTGCATTGTTTTCTCTGATTGCCTTTTCAATGCGGTCATCTGCTAAAGTCAGCGGATTTTCTGTATCATCAATGACCAACACTCGCTGCAAATCCGCACCGGATGAAAGTAATCGTGGTTTAACTGTGTCGCCCAAGCCATCTTCTGCCGTCTGAAAAATCATATTGAATGGTTCAAAGGGTTCCATATCTGGCAGGAACTTTTGATTGGTACAAGCCGCCGCCAGCTGCATTGCGAAAAATGTTTTTCCTTCTCCGGGATTTCCCTGCACAATGGTTAATTTCCCAAACGGAATATATGGATACCAGAGCCAATCCACTTCCGTCTGCTCCACATCATTCATGCAGATCATAGGAACAGATTTCGGAGTTTCCTTTGATTTTCTGATTCCAATTGTCACATAGTCGTCCGATGATATTCCGTTTCTTTCATTTATCAGTTCCTCGTTCCAGTCTTTTGCATGAGGCAGAAAACGATAGACTGATACACCATCAGGAATCAGTTCTGCCATTTTTTCTGCAGCTTTATTACCGGCTTCGTCATTGTCTGTGGCAATATAAATGTTTTCAATATCTTTGCGCTCAGAAAGAAAACGCTCCAATGCTTTCGGTGAAACGCCACCGAGAGAAAGATAACTGTGTTCTCTCCACCCAGCCGGATATAATGCAATGTGGGACAGCAAATCAATCGGTGCTTCAAACACAAACAGTTCTTTTCCTTTCCCTCTGTAACAAAATCCATAGGATTTATCAGAACCCGCCACATCCATACGGAACTTATCTGCTGTTCCCCTGCAATGGGCATATCGTGGAATGCCATTGATGTCTTTTCCAACAAACACAACATTGTGATGTTTTGCATCTTCGTAAATCAGCCCATCAGCGATAAATTCTTCTACTAAATCTTTTGGAAGTTTTCGTTCTTCTGTCAGATACTTGATAATTCTATCGTTGAATTCACATCGAGGCGGAAGTTGAAATTTTGTCTTTGGTGCTGGCTCTGCAGCAATTTCTATTGCTTCTTCTCCAATCAGCATCTGCATAGCTTCCGGAAAAGTTTTGTTGTAAAACTCCATCACAAAGTCGATAGGATAGCCGCCTTTGTTCTGACTGTGACGGAACCACTTGTTGCCTTTTACAGTAAGGCTGTCGTGGTTCTTCCATCGGTATTCTCTCCCGCTTTGAATAAGTTCTACGCCCTGTGAACGTAGAAACTGCTCCAGGTTCACCTGATTTGCTCTGTCAATTTGCTCTTGTGTATAACTCATTGTTCCACCTCCTGATTACAATGTGGTTTCTTTTGTTTTATCGGTGCGCAGCATTTCGGGATGAGTTTCTCTCATCACTTTATCTACATCACCTTTAATCTGATATAACAATGTCAGATCCTTTTGCATAAGTTTGTATTTTTGATATTCGTCCTCTCGCTGTGCTGATAATTCAGAAAATTCTTTCTGCCATGCATCCAGCGGAAAAGATTCTTTTTCAAAACCTTTCTCTTTCAATTTTCGCTTTACCATGTAGAACCTGTGAAACTCGCTTTCGTGTCCGGCCTTGTACTTTTCCTTAGCTTTGGTAAAACGATATTTTTCTTTTTTCATTTCATCAAAGACTGGCTTTAATTCTGCGTAGGTCTTTGCATCTTCCATCAGCTGCTGAAGTTCTTTCATTCGCTGTTGCTTTTGTTTCATGGAAGATTTACTGGCTTCCACTTTTTCGTCTACAGAAGAAAGATACTTTTCAAAATCGTTAAGGGTAAGTACACCTCGCTGTTTCAGATAATTGCATTCATCCATGAAACGCCTCATGTTGTTTTTCTTGGCTTTGGTTTTCCCCCTGGTATAGGTCATTGCCGTCTGATTTCGCATAGTGTGTGCTTCACTGAGCAACTGCGCCAGATAAATTTCCTGTGGTTCTTTCAGAATCTCTTTCGCTTCCTGAATCCATTCTTTCAACGCCGCAATGGTGGTTCTCATACTGCGAAGAATACGATTTGTAGCTTTAATCCAGCGGTTCAGTTCTCCCTTTTCAGTACGGATACCTTTCTTCTCCATTTTGCGAATGTGCGGTCCTTCGTGAACTGTAGGAATCAAATCCAGACCCTGATCTACATAAGAGCGATGGTCGATACGACAGTCCAAACCTTTTTCTCTGAATTTATCATTGACCATATCTGCCCAGGCTTCACGCCACATATCCAGCGTTTCCGGCTTACCCCAATTTGTGGTAGGAACAGCATCGAACTCCCACCCGCCATTTTCTTTTTTGATGCGGTTGCCTTCCTCGTCCAAATGATATTCTCGGCGCTGCTTTGCTCCCCATGTTCCGTCTTCGTTCAGAGGACGAATGGGAACCAAAACATGAAAGTGTGGATTTGGAATACCTCCTTCCTCTCGATCTGGCTTGTGAACCGCAAGGTCAACAATCATGCCTTCAGAGACAAAGTATTTCTGAACAAATTCTCTTGCCAGCTCAATGTTTTCTTCCAAGGAAAATTCATTTTGCAAAGCCATGTCAAAGCTGTAAGCAAGCTGTGCATTGTAATTCTTTTCTACCTGTTCCACCTCATTCCATAATGTAGACCTGTCAAAAAATCTTTTTGGTGCGTGTTCCGGCAGAATAATCTCTGTCAGAATCACACCGCCTTTCCTGGTGTAATCGTGAGTCTCACCATCCCAGAGATTGTGTAGTTTTTCCCCTGCACGATATGCAGCACTGGCAACAGCAGTTCGTCCTTCGCTTCGTTTGATTTGATCCACATGGAAGTGATATAACGCCATCAGCTATCACCTCCCGGCTCATGGTTCTGCATGGCTGCATCAACCAGTTCCTGCACCGCAGGAAGCGCAAAAACCTGTTCCATCAGAGTGTAGAACTCTACCTTTGTCAGGGAATCTGCTTCCTTTGAAATGCTCTGGATTGCACCGCCCATATTGCAAAGGTGGTGGGTACGCTGACGGTCGGCTTTCTTTTTCAGATGTTGTTTACGATTCTGTAAAAGCTTAATTTTGTTTTCGTACTGCTGAACTTTTAGCTCAGCTTCTTCCTTTTGTTTTAAAATGGACTCTCTTTTACTTTCCATTTTCATTATCCTCCTGTGTGTATTCATCCTCTCCAAAAGCAAGGTATGTAAAATGAGATAGGCGTCAGACGCAAGAGTTACCTCTTGACCGGAATACAATTCCGCACTGTATATATGTTTGAACACAGGAATATCTACCTTCGGAGAACGCACATACCGTAATGAAATAACCGGTATAGAAGTGCGCCCTTAGTCCCTAAGGGTATTTTCTTGTTTACAGTTTCAGCTTAATTCTTTCACCACCAATTTTTTAGGGTACGCAATGTCAAAAACCGGACATCTCATGTCATTTCTGATTTTATCAACTCTTTCGAGTGGTTTTTATTGCCTCGTTGGTAGAGTTTTCCTTGATATTCATATTACCAATATCAAAATTTTATTTTTACCACCCATCAGGTTGTGCTTGTTACGGCAGTCCAACAGAATGCCTTTGTTGTCGAACAGGCACTTGCTTTTGTTACCATAATCTTACCTGGACAACCGATACAGATCGATTGACTGGTAGGCCGCAAATTGCTGCCTGTTAGACCGCACTTTGACATCTACCAATTACACCTCTGTATAATTTAATTTTAATAACACCTTAATTTGTGAAACAGAGCGCAATCCGGTGGATTATCCACCGCAATACGGCGAATTTCATCAAATTACTCTCTGTTTCAATTTTCTCATATGCTAAATATGCGTAACACTTCCAAATAGTCAGGATTACTATGACAGGTTGTCAGAGAATATGGCAAAAGAAAAAGCACCCAACTGTTAAGTTGAATGCTTTCACTGAATCATTATTTTGTTGTTTTTAACTTTTTAAGTTAAATTGCTTATTACTGTATTTAATTCATATTATGCGTGAAAACACACATAATTTCGGTCGTAAATTTTTACGATTGCTCAAATTTCAATCGTAAAAAGGGCGCACTTGTCCCTGCAACACTCCCAAGGTCGTCCATTCGTCATACAATATTCATTCCCTATTTTTGTGCAAGTGCACGCTTTTAGGGAATAGCAGATACAAATCGAACTGACAACATCCACTTAGGAGCTGACCGTTGTTTCCTTATAAGGCGCAGCGTGACATCTTTGTGTACTGTGGATTACTGTTAATAGCAGCATGGTTTAACTGAAAACAATTAAGCGATACCTATATATAACCCATGTATGCTACCTTCTTACAAACAACCTCCCATTGTAAGAATAACCTTTGTCCTCTTATATCCTTTATTTCTGCTACTACACTCCATAACAATGTAATAATCGCTTTCATCTTCTGCCATTACCACAATACCTTGTGAATAATCGGTTTTCCACAAAGGTTTAACTCCATAATACGGAGCAACAACTTCATTTGTCGGATTTGGTAATTCCACATTAAATCCATTTTCGAATAACCATGCATGGTAATTTTTAATAGCAGGAGGTGGTCCCATCATCTGAAAGGACATCATTACTGCCATTTGAAATTCCATTTCTTCTTCAAGATTAATCACATACTTTTCTGTTGGATCAAGAGTATATTCATCTGCAGAATTTCTTCTTTCCTGTATGTCATGAAGTTTTATCTTTTTCATATGCCTCTCCCGTCTTATTCTTCTTTTGGTCGTGTGCCAGCATATGGCTGATTTTGTGATACAAATTTATCCATTTCTAAAAAAGCCTTTCCTAATGCATTTAATTTTAATATCATCATGTACTCAGCAACTTCCCCTGCATGATCAATATATCGCATTGGACTAAGCTTTTTACGAAACTCTTCAAATGTATCTCCTACAACCAACCACTCGTCGTCCACTTTGTCATAATAGCAATGATACATACGCCAAAGTTCCATATCATTATCTTCAAAATAATCCTCATCAGCAGAAAATTCTGCCCAAGGAAATAATTTTGGAAAAACTTCGGTATAAGGTGTAAAAGGAAACCAATATGGATACGAATACTTTTGAATACTATTTCCGTCATCAATAATTAGTTCCGTATCTCCTTTGCCACTACTCTTGTTGACCCACTCAGTTGAGTGTAATTTCACTTCGCCACCGTCTTGAATGATTTGCATAAATTTTTTCTGAGACAACAGAAAGTTATAATTTGTAATATGTTGCGGTAAGTTCGTAAACGAAAGTAATTTTTCGTTAGACAGTTCGTTTAAAAAAATCTGTTCCACCGGAACTTTAACCAGGAAACCTTTCCCTTTCCCTCCATTTGTCCTTTCAATAGTTTCTACAGTTAACTTTTGCCAAATGCACATATCATCATCTGGATTATATAAAACCACAATACAAGGTAAAGAATTTTTTGTCCAATAATTATATTGCCTTTCGTTAATATCTCGAAAAATAATACAACCGTCTTTTTTCTCCTTAAACCAACTTGTACCAGACTTTATCTGTAATGCAAGTAATTGTTTGGATTCTCCAGTTGGTTCCGTTGATTCCATATGTGCATCAATTCCTACATCATCGATTGGTTGTGGTCTAAACATCCATTTATTTCGAGCCGCAATTTCCCCAACATGGTTCACACCTATTTGTTCAGTAAAATTTGCCATAATAATACCCCTTATTAACCCAACTACTCTTTTGTGTTAAGTTCCTTTTTATAAAGTACATTATATCACGAATCATCATGCTCTGCATTCTAAGTAACCCCCATTATGACTGCACGTACAAACATATATGCATAAAGCATCGTCATGTATAATTGGTGTTCCTCACATTCCTTGGACAATGCTTCAATTCTTAAAGCTTATCTTGCATAAAAGTATCAGATGACACAAAGCCATAACTTTCTATCAATTCTCTATCCTCTTCTGTAAGTGCAGGAACCGCCCATATCAGTAAATGTTTTGCTCTTGTACTGGCTACATATCCGATTCTTTTTTCTTCACCAGATCCCATTAGCCAGTGCCTTTTCCAATGCCCGCCATTACTTTTTTCCGTTTGACTTGAAATTACTAATGTAGTATCAAAAGTGCATCCCTTGCTTGCATGTATTGTCATAATTGGAATTTCAGTATGTACATCTGAAGTTATAGGAACAATTTTCTTATTTTTATTTCCCTTGCTAACAGCAAAATTATTACCAGTAACCAAGTTCGTGAAATCACGATTGTTTAAATTGTCATATATAGAAATGACACTATAATTTTGTTCCAATATTGTATTTAACTCTTGCCTTCCTACTTCATGCCATTTCCCATATGTTAGGCTAAAATCATTTAATTTCGGGATAGAGGAAATAGTCTCCAAAAAATTCATTAAATAAACTTTCCATGCAAATACCGAAGTAATGTCTGGAGGACAATAATAATTTTTTGATGTTTTTCCACCACCAAACCATTTTGACACTTGTTTTCCTGCCAATTCTAATGCAGTAAACATACAATTAGGTGTCTTATTTTTCCATAATTGCACTGCGACCAACAACGGTTCTTTTTCGTCATACTCTCCTTGAGTTGAATTCTCCAGCGATTTCTTTAATGAATTTTGTTTGACCAAAATCCTATTCTCATGACTTTCCCATTTTAGATATTTTAATATATCTGCATATTTACCTATAGCATCTTGCGGTGTGCTGTATTCAATATATATTAAGGAATTTATTCCCAAAATACTGTCTGCCAACATACTTTTACTTTCTTTCGAATGAATCAGTTTATTGGAAAAACCTACTATTTCCTTGCAACTTCTGTAATTAAGTGTCAAGGAAAAGGTAGTAAATTCCTTCAAATAATCTGAAATGAATTCGGGCTTTACATTTTTGAAATCATAGATACTTTGATTCAAGTCCCCTATACAATGAATATAACAACCTTTATCACTTAATGTCCTAAGTACTTCTAATTCATTAGCAGAAAGATCCTGACACTCATCAATAATAATAACCGGAAAACGTTTTGCAATTAGTGATCCTATGTCATTTTTTAATATTCTGACAGCAAGTATGTTCAGATCATCAAAATTTACAAATCCTTTTTTCCAAAATTCCTCTTTGCATTCCCTAACACGTTTTCGCACATAAGATTCTTTCCAATAATCAGGAAATCTTTTTCTTGTTTCTAATATATATTTTTGGGTACGCTCAAGATTATAGTACTGCTTTAACCATACACGAGTATCACCTATATAAAAGTAGAAATCTTTCTCGCCTATATCAAAACCAATTTGGTTTGCATAGATATTAAGATGTCTATTTTGAGCATCAATATATGGTATACTGCACTTAAAATTATTCAGCCAATGATTATTATTTATTGATATTTTCTCATCTATAAGACTTAAGGAATAATCATTATTCTCCCCTGAATATCCCACTATCTTATAAGCAAACGGTTGAACAATATAGCTATGTATAAAACTACCGAGTGTTCCAATGTAATGTGGTGACGTGCTCGAATCCCCCAAGAATCTTTTTACCCTATCTTTGATAACATCCGTTGCATCATTTGTAAAAGATAAAACAGCAATTCCACCCTCTTGATTCCATTGTTTTATCTCATAAGCAGCTTTCAATCCAACTACTTCGGTTTTTCCACTTCCAGCACATGCCTTTAGATATGTGTTCTCAGTCAGCATTGATGTAACATATTTTAGTTGTTCTGGATTCTTTTCAGATATCCTACAATTATTATTACCTTCACATATTTGACTGCGAAATTTATCAAAGCATTCTTCACAAGTAATATTATCCGGTTTATTGCATAGTATTTTCGCTATTTGTTCCGAATGATTACTCATTATATTTTCCTCCAGATGCCCAAATTATTGCATTTTCTATATATTGAGGTACTTGAATTGTTTTCCCATTTTCTAATTTTTCCGACAGCAATTGAGCGAAAAGACCTTTACCTAAGTCGTTATGATCAATATGATTCAAAATGTATTTTGCATCTTCTCTTTTGCTTTCCTCATCTTCATAGTTATTGTTTTTCTGCTGAATTTTAAGACAATCATTCTTTACTCCAGAATGATCTTCATCGCCCTTAGGCCAGCCTTCTTTAATAACTTCTGCCATCAAAGAACAATTTCCATTCATAGCAAGATCATATTCGAATGTTTTTAATGGAGAAACAAATAATCTACCGTTGGTTGTTTCATTTATAACCGTTGCCATTTTCGCTGCCTCATTACCACATTCGCCATCACCAGTTGTCAATGGATATACTTCAATACTCTTTGTTTTTCCATCTTCATCCACAATAGTTTTCGGTTTGGGATCCCTATCTGTAATCGCACTACAACGAATTGGCAATCTTTCTTCATTCGATCCAGCCATATCACAAAATAACGGGAAGAAGTATTTGAAATTAATTCCATTTACATTAATTACTGTTACTCCTGCTTCTTCCAACGATTCAGGGAGTTTATTGATATTTTTTTCGTTATACTTTTTCAGTACAAATGGAGCCAAAGCCGGTATTACCATAGCTTCACAAATTCCTTCAACTAAGATAACTCCTTTTGAAAAAAGTAGTGTAGATTTTGTTATATCCATCCAACGATTCAAATAATTCTTTTCATTTTTCTCCAATGAAAAATCTGATATCATCATAGAGGATATCCCAAAATCTTTTGAGCTTATATGAATAATTGATTCAATATTGACAGAAGATGCTATCACAGCAGAATGAGTAGTTAAAATTATTTGTAAGTTCTTCTGCTGTTCAGCAATTGACTGAAGATATTTAATCAATTTTGATTGTATTTGTGGATGTAAATGAGCTTCAGGTTCTTCAATAAGCAATACTGTAAACAGATTGTTTTGCTTATTTATAATTTCTAATTCAGCAAAAACTGTTGCAACATACAACAAATTATTATATCCAAGACTATTGATTGCAACATCACGGAACTTTTCCTCATCAACTTCACCTATATGCGGAAAGAAAACCATTTTTATATTCTGTAAAATAGATGAAAAGGTATTTTCTGAAAACTGCAAATTCACACTTTGACCAAAAACATTACCCATCGATTGAATCATCGCATTATTAATACCATTTTTAGCTTGTTCTAATTCATCAAATTTATGATCTTTATTACTGATAACAGATTTATTAAAGTTCGAAAATTCCTCTACCAATGCAGCCATTCTATCTTCATTTTTGTATTGATGCTTTAATAACAATGCTAATCTTGACTTTCTACCATTTTTTAATTTTCCCTCTGCATCTCGTAAAGCTGGCAAATAAATAACATCAATATAATCAAATGTTTCTTCTTCAAACGCACTTGATTTGGCTTTTCCGCCCCATATACTCTTTTTATAGTAGCCTTTGGTATTTGGATTTTTCTCCACTTCTAAATGTAATTCAGCATCGAAATCAGCGTTACACCAAGTTAAAAAAGTTACCTTCTCTTGCGGAGTAAGGTTTGACATTTTTAAATCAATGCAAATATTCTTTTTCTCATCTGTCAGATCAAAAGCTTTATAAAAATCATCTTCAGAAATATGTCCCATTTCCTGATCTCTTAGAACCATTCTAATGGCATCAATGATTGTTGTTTTGCCAGAGGCGTTTTCTCCCACCAAGATATTCAAACCTGGGTGAAACGAAATTATTGATTTATCTCTACAATTTTTATATCCATCAATTGCTATTTCTGAAATATACATAGCTATCACCTTTGTTTTTCCTTATGTTTTTGCTCTTTTACGCAACCTCTTTATATCGTGTATACACATATTCATAAATCTGCTGACGATATACAGAAATACTTACTTCATCGTAGCATTCTGGCAATTCATTCCACAAAGTATCACGAATTAAGTTATCTACCACAGACTTTGTTTCCTGTTTATCAGTCCAATGATCCAGTTCCGCAATCTTTGCTTTAACTTTCTGGAGCAATGATGCAGCAACTTCTTTCAGTTTCTTGATGTCGTTTTTGCTCAAATCCTCACGGAACAGCATATCGTAGAATGAAAGTTCTTCATCACTTGCAAATCCTTCACGGACATAACGCTGTTCTTCCTGATTCATCTTGTTTGCCAGATCCATCAATTCCATAAAAGTCTTTTCAATGGTCGCTCTATCCTGCTCACTGTTATAATCATTGATAATCTGCTGATAACGTTCATAATAATTGATACGATCTGGATTGGTAAACAGCATCCGGTCTAATTTCATCTGGATAAGTTCTTCCAAATCTTTTAACACCAGATTCTTTTTCTTTACTTTTGCAAACTCTCTGCGAAGCAAGTCGAAGTCAATAGCACTTATGTCAAAACGGCGTGGTTCTTCACGTACCATTGAAGGCATGTGCTGAATTTCCACATAGGAACTGATAATCGCATTGATCTGCACCATCAAATCAGTAGTGTTGACATGCTTGCGCTTTTTCTGCAGTTCTGCATAAATTGCTGCAATCGCTTCGTACTCCTTACGAGTATAACCGGTAATATCATCACGGTCAGTATACTTCATAAGTCGATTCAGTTCAGAAGCATATGTAGTAAATGTCTTCTTATCTTCAATAGTGCCGCAAACAGCATTTGCTGCTTCCTGCAGATAAGATAATTTCATAAAATCATAAGCATCAATCAGCATCTGCAGATCAAAATCGTTCTCTAATAAAAACGCCTTTGCTTTAGCGATAGTTTCAATGATACGTGCTATCAGCTCATCTTTATCTACAGTAGGGTCTGTTCCACCATTACCACCAACATTAGCTGTATAATCTGCCAGAGCCTTTCTGAGTGCCTTTACAATGCCGATATAGTCAACAATCAAGCCATTGCTCTTGCCTTCGCTGACACGGTTTGCACGGGCAATTGTCTGCATCAGAGTATGAGCTTTCAACGGTTTGTCCAGATACAGACAAGACAGACATTTTACGTCAAAACCTGTAAGCCACATTGCACAGACGAAAACTACACGAAGTGGATTTTTGGAATCTTTAAATTCCTTATCCAGTTCTCGTTTTTCCATCTTTGCACGATGATACTTAATATCTAAATCCCATTTTTTAAAAGTCTGGATTTCATTCTGTTCCTGGCTGATAACTACAGCCATTTCTGTTTCTTGCATCCACTTCAGCTTGCGCTCAAGTTCCTGTGCTTCCTGCTGAGTGGCTGCTTTTATTTTAGCTTTCAGCTTTTTGATTTCTTCTTTCCAGTATTCCTGCACATAGTTGTACATGCGAACGCAGGTTACTTTATTCAGACAAACAAACATAGCTTTACCACTTGTCCATAAATCCGAATAATGATTCACGAAGTCACGAGCAATCGATTTTAATCTCGGCTCTGCTGTCAGCAAATGTATTTCTTTCGCAAATTCTGCTTCCAATTTATCCTGCTGGTCAACATCAAGGTCAGCATTTTCGATAGCATCCAGAATTTGCTCTGTAATTTCAGGATTATGTAAGTCTACAATCTTTTCACCACGATTTTCATAATAAAGCGGAACTGTAGCACCATCTTCCACCGCTCTCTTAAAATCGTAAACAGACACATAGCCACCAAATGTACGGGCAGTAATGTTGTCGCTGGACAACAATGGTGTTCCGGTAAATCCGATACGTGCTGCGGTAGGCAGTAATTTCATCATATTATCTGCAAAGATACCATACTGACTACGGTGAGCCTCGTCAGACATAATGATAATATCGTGATCCGGATAAATTGCTTCTGCATTTGGCTTATTAAACTTCTGAATCAGCGTAAAGATAAAGCTTGGATTACCTTTCAGTTTCTGAACAAGGTCCTCACCGCTTGTTGCAATAAACTGTGATGCCTTAGTCTTACCAAGCAATCCACAGTTTTCAAAAGTATCACTAATCTGGGAGTTCAGTTCTTCACGGTCGGTCAGAATAACAAATGTCGGTGAACCTTCAAATTTTCTTCGTACTTTCTGTGCAAGAAAGACCATAGAATAGCTCTTACCGGAACCTTGTGTATGCCAGAAAACGCCCAATTTACCATCATTCAGTTTTCTTGCTGCATAAGCTTTCATTGCCTCATTTACACCCAGATACTGATGGTTACGGGCAAGAATTTTAGCTGTATGTCCACCTGAGTGGTCATACAGAATAAAGTTTTCAAACAGATCGAGGAAGTTTTCTTTCTTACAAATACCACGGAGCATTGTTTCAAGAGCAACGCTACCCTGGTCTTCTTCCGCAAGACGTTTCCATTCATGGAAGAACTCATACTTACTGCCAAGAGTACCTACTTTCGCTTCTGTGCCGTTGGACAGCATAAGGAACGCATTGTAATAGAACAGATGTGGAATCGTATCCTGATAATCTGTGTAATTATCATCGTATGCATTCTGAACATCAACCGTGTTCTTTTTCAGTTCCACAAACAGCAATGGAATACCATTTACAAAGCCCACAATGTCTGTTCTGCGGCGATATAAATCACCGTGGATTTTCAGTTCCTTAATAGCAAGGAAATAGTTGTTATCCGGATTCTGAAAATCTATTACTGCAGCTTTCTTTGTTTCAGTCTGTCCATTTGGTTTCTTCACAGTTACAGGAATACCGTCACGAATAAGAAAATATTTTTCTTCATTTACCTGTAACAGAGAAGATGTGGACAATCTGTTTTCCAAAAGCTTCTGTGCTTCGGAAATCTGGCTGTCTTTTATCCATGGGTTCAGCTTTTTCAATGTTTCACGGAAATAGCGGTACAACAATATATCCTTGTAGCTTTCTCTGCCGAAAGTGCCGTTTTTCCCTAATATTTCTGTATTGTAAGCAAACCGGACATCCCAGCCCAGTTCATCACGGAGCAGATTACCGGCACTTTCTTGAACAAGTATATTTTCGGAATAATCGTAGCTCATACAGTTCCTCCTATCAGTAACTCTAACTTAACCATTCGCATCTGTGTTAAACGCATATCATTTGCGTTTTGAATTAACATTGGATGCTTTCTATCTGCACGAATAATCAACTCATGTAATTTCTGCAAATTCTCTATTGCTTGAGCATGTTTTACTCGGTCAATTTCTTCAATATCGTCTACGGTTATATTATCAAGATATCTGAACACTCTCGATAACACTCCCACAAACACATCTGATATCTGTATCAGTTCAATTTCTTTTGATTCTACAAACTCATAATTTTTGAATGGAACACTATTGTTCATTAACTCCGTTTCATCCATTTTAGCTTTAATGACCTTTTCAAAATCAAAATAATGTTTGGCATTCTTATAGGTATAACACCTGCTCAAATAAAATGCATAGTATTCGCTGACAAGAATATTTGAATCATTGTCGTACAGCAATGAAATATCTCCATGCCTACCAACATCTTTAAGCATCTGTCTCAATACTTCCATACCAAAACCGGCTTCAGTTGTATCATCATTGTATGACTGTATAAAATCACAAAATTCCAAACAAAAAGCCCTTTTGTCCTCTCTGGAAATATTAGGAAACTGATACTTATACAAAAGTGGAAGAACCTCGTCCAAATACTCTATACAGAAATTATATAATTCTGATTTCAGATATTGTACCCACTCAAAATTAAAAGCAAATTCTGGACGGTATTCCCATATAGAATCCACCAAATCAACAAGACCATAATATAAACTGTTTACTGTAGCATAATGGATATACAATCCACTATTATGTAGCCATTCCATATATGTAGTAACTCTGCTGTTACCCATAAATTCCAAGAACGATTTGCCACCTCTGGTCATGTGCCTAAACTTCAATTCCTTGATAGATGACTGCAATTTTAAATCCTGTAACAGTTGCCCTGTATCCGCTGGACACTGTTCACCATCAAAAGCCACTCCGCCCAAGATAAAATCACATTCCAAGGCAGTCTCATCATTAACTCCATCATCGGTTAGTATCAGCTTTCCACAATTACCAGTCTCATCATAATAAAATGTCATTACATCGTCACACAGAGGCAGACCATGCATTTCTGCGTCAATTTTTCTCATTTCATTCACATCAATTTCCATATTCTACCTCCTGTTAGATTTACACCTCAATTTCTCCACTCATCAGTTTTGGTAATAAACGGTCACGAGCTTGTGATAATAAAAGCATTGTTTTGTTTAACATAGTAATTTTCTCTATCATAGGGGAAACAATTTCTTCAAAGGTATCAATTAACTCATCCGTTGGAAACACTACTTTTATCTTTCCCGTACGAATTGGACTTAAATTTTGTTGTGCTGCTCCATTAGCAAGGTTATTCATTTCATCAAACATATCCTTACTTCTAAATAAGCAATAAGCATATGTCGGATTATCCGATTTTATCTTTGCCACTCGCTGATTCAACAAATAATTATCTCCATGAACAATGCATACCCTTCCTACATTACCTGTCAGTGAAAGTAAAATATCTCCATCTGAAAGTTTACAATGCTCTGGCATTTGGGGTGGAATATCAACCATATGGCTCACATTATCGCCATCAAATTGCCCGTCTTTAACATTCTTAATTGTTACTATCCTATATGTTCCTTCGTCATTAAACTCTGCACTCTTAAAAGCATAGCCGCTTAACAAATCAATTTTCGAGTCAATAGTATCTTCTATCCACCCTTCAGGCACGCCATCGATGATAGCCGCATCTTCATGTCCAGGGAAACGCAAATCCACAAACCACTCTTTATACAGACGCTGTGCAGCTTCTTCCAGAAGTTTGATTTGTTTTTGATTGTTTTCAATTAAATTGTCATAGGCAGATAAAATATTTGCGATTCTCTTTTGTCCTTCGATATTTGGAACCATTGTTTCATATACAGCCAATCTGCCTTGGCTAAGATTTTGAATATTAGCACCAATCGCAGTACCTGACATAGCTCTACGAAATGCCATATTCTTAAAATGATATGTCCAAAATACCGGATCATGGTCTGTTGTGTCTTTGAACCTTGCCCTTATACAGAAACCAGAGTATGTTATCTTATCAGGAGGATTATCTATAAGCATACATCTTCCAACTAATTCTTTGTTTCCATTTGAACGAACAAAAACAATATCTCCGGTAGATAGCAAATCGTTATTTCTAACCACTTCCCCTTTTATTTCATCAAGAGAATTATATTCCGGTGAAAATCTATTACCAAAATTTGAAACATTGATAAGTTTTACACCCTTTGAATATGCACCTTTGTCAAAATTTATCCCATTGCTAAATTCTGCAATGTCACCCAATTTTACTTTTCTCCACATCATAATCCCAGCTCCTTAATGTTCTGAGATATAATATCCATCAAATCATTTGATTCAGCCTGCAGAGATAACAGCTCACGATGAATTTCTGCCATGCGTTCTTCAAAGTCCACACCGTCATCTTCTACCGGTGCTACACCTACATACGCACCCGGTGTCAGAGACCAGCCTTTTGCTTCAATTTCAGAAATATCAGCAACTTTACACAGACCAAGAACATCAGCATACACACCGTCTCCGAATTTTTCATACAGCCATACAGCTTCTTTTGCAACTGTGATCGCTGATGAAATATCTGCTAATCTTTCATCCCAAATAGCCTGCTGCCTTTTCTTGTCCTGACGTACAACATGCTCCATATCAAACTTCGCCTGTTGTTTCTGCTCTGTTTCAAAATCTTTAAATGCCGACAATATATCTGCAAATACTGTTGTAGGAGTGATCATACGACAAATTTCATCGGTTTTTAATTCTGCAGCAAGGTGCATCAGATATCTGCGATATTCATTAAGCAAAGCTATATATTTTTCTGTTTCTCCACGATAGAGCCACACAATCGCATTCAGATTCTTCAGCTGCCATTCAGACCATTCATTCAATGTGCGGTCAACAACAGTGTAGTAGTTACGGGCATCAATAAACAGAACTTTATCTTTTATAGCTTCGCTTTTTCCCTTATCAAAGAACCACAGAGAACAAGGCAAAGATTTTGTGTAGAAGAAGTTATTACCTACACTGATCATTGCATCCACATGACCTGTTTTTACAAGTTTTTCACGGATATCTTTATCTTTCCCCTGGCTGTCTGTAGCAGAAGAAGCCATGACAAAACCGGCACGGCCATTCTCGTTCAGATAACTATAGAAATAAGAAATCCACAGATAGTTACCGTTACCAACTTCTTTGTTTTTGTTTACACCGGGCATACCAAATGGCAGACGTTTTGCATTTTCGCAAGACTCTGCTTTTACTTTGTCCACATTGAAAGGTGGATTTGCCATAACATAATCACAGCAGCCATCCAGATTGTGGGCATCGTGATAGAATGTATTTGCTTCATCACCGGATTTGATAACGCCTGTCAGACCATGAACAGCCATATTCATCAGACATAACTGTGCATTGTATTCCACTTTTTCCTGACCATAGAAAGTCATAGCACTGTTTGCATTCATCCCGGACTGATTTACAAAGTCGCCGGACTGAATGAACATACCGCCAGACCCACAGGCAGGGTCAAGCAATATGCCGCTTTTTGGCTCAATAATATTTACAATCATTTTTACCAATGACTTCGGTGTGAAGAACACACCATCATCAGAAGCAATGTTTTTCGCAAACTTGTTGAGGAAGTATTCATAAATACGACCGATAATGTCACCGCCAACTTCATCCAGTGCGCTGTTATTAAAAATACGCAAGAGTTCGCCAAGAAGATCATCATTGAACATTGTGTAGTCTTTAGGCAATACGCCAACAAGCTGTTCACTCTGATCTTCTACCAATGCCATAGCATTGTTTACAACCTCGCCAAGGCTGTTCATAATATCACCGTCTTTGTTTACAAGACCTGCAGATGAAATATCTGATGGAAGATTTACCAGATAGTCATACTGTGCTTCTTTTGGCAAATAGAGCGCACTTTTAGCGGTAAAGTCACTTGCTTCTACCGGCATTACTCTGCCACCACGAGACGGGCGATTCTTAAGAATTTCTGCCTCTACCATTTTAAATCTGCTATATGCATAACGCAGAAAAATCAAACCAAGTACCGGCATGCAATACTGGTTGGATGTCAGTTTTGAACCTGCACGCAGCAAGTCAGCTGACTCCCATAATTCTGCTTCTAATTTACGAATGTTTATCATTGTTTTTACACTCCTATGTATCATCAAACTTTATCTACGATTATTGCTACTATTGCAATTACTACTGCCACAAAGGACAATACTCCTGAAAATATGGCAATCAACAAATTACCGTCTCTAATCTTTTCGACCTCAAAGGATGCCATACGGAAAATTCTTGCCAACATCCACAAAACAAAACTAAGTGTTATTCCAAGCAAAATGTCTATTTCCATCTTAAACATACCAACGATGATTGATGTTACAAAAATATATAGCATCCATTTACATATAAAGAATATACCCATAGTCGCAAGGCTCATCAGTACAAATGTAGCTCTTGGATCTCTAACATCCTTTTGTTTGAAAAACAGTAATTTATATAACGCTACGATATCGTTTCTCTTTTTGTGGACATTTTTCCAGAACCAGTTTTCATTTTCTGGATATTCTTTCTGTCCAAGAATCTGGTTCCACTCTTTTTGATTTTCTCGCTCTCGTTTTTCAACTTCAAATTTCTTTTTCTGTTCAAACTCCTCGTAAGCCTGAATGATTTCACGAGCAAGAACTTTTTCATCAATATTTTTCATTGTGGTTGATGATGAGTTTTGTTTATTATTTGTTCTTTTCTTTTTACCCATATATTCCTTTGTTTACTTATATCCCAAAGCATATTTTAATACGCAATTCTAAAATAATCCAAATACGCTTTATATTTATCCTGTGCTGTCAGACAGGTATCTGTCAGGAAGCCTTTTTCGTTGTTCCACTCTTTCAAGCCACGGTAATAATACAATTTCAGGCTATCTTCGATAATAAACGGAACGATATTATATTTCAGACACTCCTTAAACATAATCAATCTGCCTACACGACCATTACCGTCCTGGAACGGATGGATTCGTTCAAACTTTACATGGAAGTCCAGAATATCCTCAAAAGTCTTTTCTTCCTTTGCATTGTACTCTGTCAGCAGAGCTTTCATCTTATCGGCAACTTCTTCCGGAAGAGCTGTATCCATACCACCGACTTCATTCGGCAATTTCTTGTAATCACCAACAACAAACCAATCTTTTCTGGAATCACTGGTTCCGTTCTTCAGAATCAGGTGCAGTTCTTTGATGAACTTCTCCGTCAATGCAGCTTTTGCATTATCAATAATCATATCAATGCAACGGAAATGATTTGCTGTTTCAATCACATCGTCCACGTTCAGCACTTCATTTTCTACACCAATGGTGTTGGTTTCAAAGATATATCTTGTCTGATCGTGGGTCAGGCGGCTGCCTTCAATATGGTTTGAATTGTATGTCAAATCAATCTGTGTCCTATGGTAAATGCCACCGGAATACTTGCTCGCTTTCTGCTCCTGCAGAATATCCAGCAACGTAACCGGCTGTTCCTTTTTCTTGTTGGAACGCTCCGGCTTTTCCGCATTTTCAGGAATATTCCAAGTTTTGCCGGTAAGAAATGCGCCTGGCACACGCCCCTGGGCACAGTAGTTTCTGACGCTGCGCTCTGAAACATTCCATTTTTTTGCTATTTCAGTAACTGAAAGGTATCGCATCTGCTCTCCTCCGTTATAAATCGAATCAAAATTTACACTTTACTATGATATAGTATATCACATTATCGGCAAAATATCAAATCTTTATCTACATTGTCAGCGGTAAAGAATAAAATATAAAAATCAACCGTTTCTCACT
>DVHN01000198.1 GCA_018712075.1 Candidatus Fimimorpha faecalis | reverse complement strand
CTATTGTAAATAGCTACTGCCATGCCTGGAGTTGCACACCAGTTTATCTAATCAAAAAATATTTAACTGAATAAAGAAGAATACAAAAAACGGACTCCAAAGAGTCCGTTTTCTGTATTATAATTTAGATATGATCAACAACCTCGCTCGTTTCCGAACTGTTTTTTTGGCGAATGCTTGTGAAAATCTTTTTTATCAAATGATCCATTGTTTGGAAAAAACAAAGTGTTTTCAAAAGAAACGGTATTTATCGATGATACAAAGTTAGAAGCTTATACTAATTAAGTATAATAAATCCAATTATACCAGATCATATTTCACTACATCCATATTTACCATTCCATCTGCAAAGAAACAAATTCCCTCTGCCGCAAGATCCGTATACATAACCATCGTCATGACCTGTTCTCCGTCATTAATAAACACTTCTGCACTGAAACGATCCAGAATCAACCGCAGTTTGAGTTCCCCATTTCTACTATTTACCAAGCTTCGGCGCTGATGAATGATTGCTCTTCTAGAACCAGAAAATTTTCGATCTATTTTGAGAATGGATTCATGAGGACGAAAACTAAGTGCTGTCTGATATGTATCATTCTGGGCAAAGCGCAATGCAAACTTTTGATATAATTTTTCTGGCTCCCCAGGACGCAGCGTAAGTTCCAGATCGATTCGTCTTCCTTGGATCCTGTCCAGATTGAGTAAATTGGAAAATGTAATATTATAATACTCCACTTTATTTTTCCGCATTTTTTCCAGTTCTTTCACTGGATGCTGATAAAGCTTACCATCTTTGATAAATAGTTCCCTAGGAAGACTCATCTGCCCCAACCATTTTTCTTCTGGCGAACGCAACGCACAAGCATCCCAATTCTGCATCCAACCAATCATTATTCGTCTCCCATCTGGCGCCAGCACAGTCTGTGGTGCATAAAAATCAATCCCGTAATCAATTGCCTGATCATGCTGCTCTGTAAAAATACCAGTCTCTTCATCGTAATCACCAATCAGACAGAGAGTTCCATTTCCATTATGATATTCAAAACCAGACGGCAGCATATCCTGTGGGCTGGTCAAAAGAACCCATTTTCCATCTAGCTTAAAAAAGTCGGGACACTCCCACATCTTTCCAAAACGATTGTGATTTGATGCAAGAATACTTTTAAAATTCCACTGAAACCCATCCAAACTTGTATATAGAAGTATTTGTCCGCTACCATCCGATGGGCGATTTCCTACAACGCAGCAGTATGTGCCATCTTCTTTCTTCCATATTTTTGGATCTCGAAAGTCATACTTGCTGCTTCCCTCAGGAAGATCCTCCGCATCCAGCACAGGATTATTCTCATACTTCACATAATCTACTCCATCTCCAACAGCCAGACATTGCGTCTGTATATCATGGAATTTCCCATTTTTTCGTTGTTCTTTTAATACTCCAGTATACATCAACAGCTGTCTACCATCTGGGAGCGTTACCGCACTCCCAGAAAAGCAGCCATCTCTGTCATAAGTCTCATCTGGCGCTAAGGCAGCTGGAAGATAATACCAGTGCAGGAGATCTTTGCTCACAGCATGTCCCCAATGCATAGGTCCCCATTTTAAATCATATGGGTAGTATTGATAAAACAGATGGTACTGTCCTTTATAATAAGAGAAACCATTCGGATCGTTCATCCATCCTGTACGTACAGACAGATGAAAGCCTGGACGCTCCTCTTCCTTTATCATTTTTTCAGCCTCTTCTTCATATTTTCTAGCTTCACGCAATGTTTGACTTGTCATATCCAACTGATTCCTTTCATTCCATTTCTGCAAGAGATTCCTGATAGCTATCAAAATATTTTTGTTTAATCTGGAGGTATTCAGATAAACCGTATTCTTCCATTTTCTGAAGGTATTCTTCCCACTCTTCTTCGATACCACCATTCAGAATCCAATCTGCTTTCTTTTGTTCCGCATATTTCTTAATATCCGTATCCAACTGTGATACTCTGTTCGTATCTTCAATGCTCATAAATACATTCGGATACACATACTTGCTATGCATATCATCCAAATAGACCTCGTGCATATTGTCCAGACGCCATTTTGCATCATCTGGCTGTGTTACATACACATCATAGTAATCATTTAATACAGCTAACGGTCCATTGACAGACTGTGCTTGACGTACTTCCACTGGTGAAGCGTCTCCCAATTCCAGATGTTTGAGCATAGGGTCTCCCTCAGCATTGGTACTCATCTCGAAAATATTATCTGCATCTTTCTCGCCATAGGTACCCCAGTTGTTTTGCGGTGACTGCAGTGGATCATACATCTGATCAATCCATGCTGCGGCAAGAGCGGTATCTCGGCAGCTCGTAGTTAGTACGCATCTACCTCTGTCAAATCCACTCGTTTCACTGCCGTTTTGACGAGTAATGTTAACCAAACCATCTGGTCCCGCCAAAGCTGGAAGCATTACATAATCTTCATAGTTATCAACATTAGCAATATCCCACGTGAAGCAAAGTCCGTATCTGTGGTTCTTGCCTTTTGCCACGTAGGAGGACCATTCTTGTGTAAATGCCTCTGGGTCTACCAAATCCTGTTCCACCAGTGAATGAAGCCATTCAACCCCTTCTTTCCATCCTTCTTGAACCGTTGTATAGATTACTTCTCCTTCATCTGTCACTGCGAAATGATCTCCCGTATCTCCGTATCCTTCTCCAAAACCATTGATTAGAATGGCTGGATCTTGGTCACCGTTGTTAATAATAAACGACATTGGGATCACATCTCCCTCGATATTAAATTCTGCCTCTAATTCATCCGAATGATCTCGAAAGGCAATCAGTACCTGTTCTAATTCCTCTGTACTCCTTGGTATTTCCAGGCCAAGAAAATCCAGCCATTTCTTATTGATATATGGAATATTTCCAATCGCCTGAATTGCTTCTTTCCCTTCTCCGAGCTGTTCAATCCATGGGAAGGAATAAATATGTCCATCTGGTGCAGTACACATCGTCCGATACTCTGGATACTTCTCAAATACAGCTTGAAGATTCGGCATATATTTATCAATCAGATTTTCAAGTGGGATAATAATTCCTTGTTTTGCATATCGAAGCAGGTCGTAATTATTCATCCCTGCTGTGAATAAACCGTCTGGTAAATTACCAAACTGGGCTAGTGCCAGATTTTTCTTGTCTGCAAACTGATCATCCACAAAGCACGTCCAATCGATATGTACATTTGTCTTCTCTTCCAACCTTTGGAAAATCAGTTTCTCATTTGGCTCCTGCGTGGTAGTAGCTGGAGCGCTTGTAATAAAGGAGAGCTCTTTCGTCTCCTTCAGTGGAAAAGCAACCTCCTCCAGTGGTGTATCTGGATCTGTGTCCGCTCTCTGTGCATCTCCGCTGCCGCATCCAAATAGGGACAGTGTCAATATCAAGGACAGACCCAAGCCCGTCAGTCTCTTTATTCTTTTATTCATCGCTTCTCGACCTCCTAACCCTTGACAGAACCAACCATGATTCCCTGGTCAAAATACTTCTGGAAGAACGGATACATGATCAAAAGCGGCAAACTCGATACAACGATAGTAGCATATTTGAGAAGTTCCGCCACTTTTGCCATTTCTGCCGTACTCTGAATATCTGCAATCATACCTGGCTGCGGTGTATTTTGTACTAAAATGGATCTTAATACTAACTGCAATGGCTGCATATTTGCATCATTCAAATAAATCATCGCATCAAAGTAACTATTCCACATTCCTACAAAAGACCATAGCGCCAATACAGCAATAATTGGCTTACATACTGGCATCATAATCTTAAAAAAATGCTGTATCTCGTTTGCTCCGTCCAATGCCGATGCTTCTCGAAGTTCTGTCGGAATGGACTGGAAATAGGTTCTTGCCAGAATCATGTTCCACACATTAAATGCTCCTGGAAGAAGGATCGCCCAGACGGTATTAACCAAATGTAGATTATTTACAAGAATGAATGTAGGAATCATTCCCCCTCCAAAGAACATAGTAATCACAAAGAGTACATTAAAAAAGTTTCGTCCTACAAATTCCTTCTTAGACATCGGATATGCTGTCAGCAACGTAACAAACACAGAGATTACCGTAAATGCCGCCGAGTAGAAGAAGGAATTGCCAAATCCTCTCCAAATCATGTCATTTTCTAATACTCTCTTGTATGCGTCCAGTGTCCAATCCTTAAAGTTGAAACTGATTCCCTGGTTATTCAACACGTTCGGATCCATAAAAGACGCAAGAACTACATAGACCAGTGGAACAAAAACCGCAAGTACAAACAATCCCAGCAACGTATAGCCACTCCCGAGGATCATGCGGTCTGACATTCTGAGTTTCATTTTTCTTCTTGTCTCCATAGCCAAATCCCCCTTTATAATCCTTCACCGTCATTGAGTTTCTTTACAACCCAGTTTACAAACACAAGTAATACTACGTTGATGATTGAGTTAAAAAGCCCTACAGCCGTCGAGTAACCGTAATCACCATTTAACAAACCGAGCCTGTATACATAAGTGGAAAGAATTTCAGAAGCTGGAAGGTTCATGTCTGTCTGTAATGCGTAGGCTTTTTCAAATCCGATACTCATGATATTTCCTGCCTGTAGAATGAACTGGATCACAATGATGTTCTTGATCGCAGGGAGCTGTACGTACCATATTTGCTGCAAGATATTCGCACCATCCACAACCGCTGCTTCCTCCAAATCTTTACTTGCATTCGACAATGCTGCTGTGTACATGATGGAAGACCATCCAGCTGTCTGCCAGATACCACTCGCTATATAAATCGTCCGGAATGCTTCTGGCATGGTCATCCAGTTAGTAGAAATCCCAAATAGGGAATTGATTGGTCCTACTGGAGAAAGGAACATACGCACCATACCACAGAGTACGATGACTGAAATAAAATTCGGCGCATAAATTAAAAGCTGGATCTTCTTACGAATCCCAGTCATGCGGATTTGGTTAAGCAAAAGTGCAAGGATAATCGGAACTGGGAATCCCCACAGAAGGCCGAATATACTCAGTTTCAACGTATTCATCAAATAGTTCATAAAATCAGGTGATGACAAAAATCTTCTGAAATAGTCCAATCCGACCCATTGACTTCCAAGAACACCTTCGATAACATTGTAATCCTCGAATGCAATTAGGATTCCTCCCATAGGTCCGTACTTGAAGATTAACGTAAGCAAAAGTCCTGGTAGAAGAAAGAACACATATAGCTGCCAGTTTTTCTTTACATATTTCAGTTTTTCTTGAGACGTTTGATTCACAGTAACTGCCGCTGCTTTATTTTTGCGGAAAACTTTCATTATTTACCCCTCCTTTTTTACATTTGCACCATTCATATTTATTGACCGGTCTTATTTATGTATGGCACCTTTAAAGGTTGTCTTTATAATATCACTATTTGTGCATAATGTCAATATATATTTTGCATTTGCACAATAATTTTATGTTTCATATGCAACTTTATGCAATGTATATTATTTCCTATCCGATTTTCTGTGATTGTTTACAGATTTTTTCAACTTTATATTTGACAAATTGCACACAATCATTTAAATTAAATGTGACGGTATAATTTTTCTAAATGGAGTATTTATTATGGAAAAGAAAGTTACAATTCAAGATATTGCCGACAGCCTTGGACTTTCCAGAAATACAGTGTCAAAAGCACTGAATAACACAGGAGTGCTCGCCGATGATACACGAAAAAAGATTCTTGAGCGAGCAGCTGAGATGGGATACCGCAGGTTTATTTACCTGCAACAAGATCAGCCCACCCACAATACAACTCCAGGCGAGCTGGCGCTGATTTCCCAGAACATGCCTTATGGATCCCACTTCGGGATATATGCGCTCAACACATTTCAGGAGAAGATCAGTCAGAACAATTACCGGCTCATCATGTTTTCAGTAAGAGATGAAGAGATTGCCACACTGCAGCTTCCGCTGGGTTTTGACAAAGAAAAAACAGCTGGAATCATCTGTATGGAGCTGTTCCAGCCAGAATATATAAAAATGCTAAATACACTTGGTATCCCGCTGCTGTTTATCGATACCGCATATAATACAGACTTCACACAGATCGATGCCGATTTCCTAATGATGGAAAATAGGACCAGCGTGTATAATTTAACGGATACACTGATACAGAAAGGCTACACCAGCCTTGCATTTGCTGGAAACCGTAAGCACTGTCGCTCTTTCCTGGAACGCTATCAGGGATTCATGGATGCAATAATGGAAAACGGGCTTACTCCGCACACAACACAGTTTGCGAACACCAATGTTTTTGCGAATACATCCCTCTTGGAGGAGACGATCAAACGCACACTGCAGCTGCCAGAAGTATTTGTATGTGCTAACGACGCAATCGCCATTGACCTAATTCATTCACTGAAAAAGCTGGGTATCCAAATTCCAGAAGAAGTATTGATTACTGGATTTGACAATTCCAGCGAATCACAAATCATCGAACCTCATCTAACTACTGTTGATATTCCCAGTTCAAGGATTGGATACATCGCTGCTGACCTGCTTCTCTCACGCATCCGTGAACCAGAAACACCTTATCGGATCACGTATGTACAGACAACCGTAAAATACCGTGAATCCACTGGTAAATTATAATTACATTTTGTTCGAAAGTCGCCGCCACCCGTAAAACTGGTAGCAGCGACTTTTTAAGCACAAAAATGGAGCCACTGCTCCATAGATGATAACCCATCTATTTTGCAATGGCTCCAATACAAAAAGCAACTGAAGTTTTAAGAATTTCTTTTCAAATTCTATCACATTTTTTGATCATTATAGGCAAAAAACTGAAAACGGACTCCAAAGAGTCTGTGTAGAAATTTTACATTCTATTTTTCTCGCCCCAGATACAAAGCTGGTCGAGAATTTTCATTAGTGATTTTCCACGTTCACTGAGCATATATTCCACCTTAGGTGGAATCTGCGGATACTCTTTGCGGATAATAAGCTGATTCGCTTCCAATTCCTTTAGATTACTGCTCAGTGTTTTGTCTGATACTTTTTTTAGATATCGTTTCAGTTCGTTAAAACGCACTACTTCAAACTCCATGAGACAGTACAGGATTACCATTTTATATTTTCCAGAGATTAGTGATATCGTATAACTGAAACCTGTTTCTTCAAAATTTGCATTTTCAATATAATTCTTTATCATCTTTATTCTTTCCTTTAATATAGTACCTTTCTTACATATCAGTACTTGTTTTTCTTTTGGTGAACGCTATAATTATAAGTGATGACACGATGAATGTCAATCTCATCACAAAGCGAGGTACAAAAAATGCGAAAACAACTTAATATCACAGAAGGTATTTTCCCAATGCCAGTTTTAATGATTGCAACTTATAACGAGGATGGCAGCGTAAATGTAATGAATGCTGCTTGGGGAACCATGCAAGAGCGCGACACCGTAGTACTGAACCTCACTGAATCCCACAAAACAGTAAAAAATATTAAAGTCAGGGGTGCCTTTACTGTCAGTATTGCAGATGCATCCCATGTTGTGGAAGCGGATTATTTCGGTGTTGAATCTGGAAACCACGCTTCGGATAAATTTAAAAACAGCGGTCTGACAGCTTCTAAATCTGAAGTTGTGGATGCCCCTGTGATCAATGAATTTCCTTTATGCTTAGAATGCCGTTTTATCGAATACCAGTCCAATGAATATGGATGCGGCGTAATTGGTAAAGTAGTCAAAGTCACCGCCGATGAAAGCGTTATGGAAGGCGATAAGTTAAATATGTCCCTAGTCAATGCAATCGCTTTTGATCCATACACCCATGGCTATTACAAAGTCACTGAACGGGTAGGAGAAGCCTTTAAGGATGGTTTAAAACTGAAAAAATAGCGAAAAAAAGAGTCTTGCCTCAGTGCAAGGCTCTTTTTTCAAACAGGAATTATCCCATCTGCTTGTAAAAGCAAAACTTTCTTATTCGCTCCATTCTCTACGCATACTTTCTTGAGCGAAATGTACATTTTTACTGAAATTTTGCACGTAATTAACTTGGATATGATAGATTTACGTCGATTTTGAAGATAAAATTATAATATATTTTTGTATTTAAATGGAGAAAGGACGATTTTCATACAAACAGTAACTCATGATTTAGATGAGGAAACTCTCTCCTTTTTCCTGTGTACGACCTGTTTATGATCTTCACTCTTGAAATAAGATAAGTGTCTTTTGATGAGAAGTAAGGTGATTCTTATAAAATCTATCATACTCTATGGTAGTCATTATGGAAGTAGCCGCCGCTATGCGCAAAAGCTTTCAGAACAAACTAATATTCCAGCAGTCTGCTATAAAGATACTCCATCCCTTTCCGATAAAAATCCTATCATCTATTTAGGCAGCATGTATGCAGGCGGTATTCTAGAGCTTAAGAAAACCTTGCATGGTTTTTCCCTTCGAGACAGGCAAAAGCTAATTCTTGTCACTGTGAATCTATCCGATCCAGAACTTCAAGAAAACCAGAAAAATATACGACGCTCGCTGCAAAAACAACTTCCAGCCGAACTATATAACAAGGCAAAAATTTTTCATCTGCAAGGTCCAATTAATTATCAAAAACTTTCGCTGCTTCACCAGACAATGATGCTCCACCGTTCTTTACAAAACAAGCCTGCTGAAAAATGGAACAAAGAAGATCAGGCATTTATAGAGACCTATGATAAACAGGGAGATTTTGTCGAGATGCACTGCAACCAATTATAGATGAGATAAAAAAAGATATCACTGCATAAGAGGAATTGTGAAAACAATTTTAAAATGAATTCTTTCGATGCAAAAAATATAATAAATACAGCTCTAACAATATTTTTTAACATGAATAGGAGACAAGCGAAATGTATAAAACTATGATTATTAAATATTCCCCCAAAGTTAAAGAGATGGCAGACCAAGTGGAAGAAACAGCCAACCAAATGGAACAGGAAGGCTTCGAGCTAATTTCCTTTTCAATTATGCCATCTTCTAAGGGAATTCTAATTTTTAGAAAAACAGAATAAAATTCCTACACTTTTTATCCTCTATTTCTATTAATAGCAATAATGAGTCTGACTCAAATAGCTACGCACTGCGTAGCTATTTAAAAAAGTTAGATGAAACTACTTTTTTCTCAGTTAACATACTCATTAATTTCTATCTCTTTAATTTTCGGTTTTGGAAGCATCCAAGTCATTCGACCAGAGGAATCTTTGAAAAATACGATATGCCAATGGCTAATAGTTCCATCTTCATCTCTGGATGTACTAAGATGCTCCAATTGCTCTTCTATTTTTGAAACAGGAAGCACAACTAATGTTTGTTCATCCCTACACCCATAAACAATATATCGTTTTTCACAATCTTTTAGTTCATCCAAAGGTTTTCTACGGTATGCGAACCAATATTTTTCTTTGCTACCCTGCGTGTACATCTTAGACGTAGTTATTACATAACCACATTTACCATCTTTAGACTTATAACTTCGTCTTCCAATCCTAATTAAATCAGTTCCTAATCGTTCCGCAAGCCTTATTATACATTTATCAGCAAATCTCACTTGTTTTCTAGGATTCTCATTTGACCTTCTGAAACCAACAACTTCCTGTACAAGTTCTGTTTCTGGCTCTATTTCTTCATAATTGATCCCTAGAGATTCACAAAAAAGATGTTTCAATTTATCAAATCTCTTTGTGCAATAATCGGTATAGTATTCCTTCAAAACAGAGAAGTCTTCTGGTTTCTCATATGGCATGTCCATCCATTCTAAGTCATCACTTTCCGTAAAACTATATTTTCTTTCAACTTCTGCAAGATCAATATAATGCAAATATTTCTTATCTTGATAAAAGTTTTTCGCACCTTTACTCCTATTTACATACTCTGGCAAGTAGCAAAGATTAGCAATGCTGCTAATTGGCAAACCTTCGCCATTACAAGCCTCAATTAATTTACGCATTTGCTCTTTCGGCGCAATATGTTCAATGTCGAAACGATCCATTGATAACTGATCCATCGCTGTGAATGTTTTTAAATAAATGCAATTCAGAATTACATATTCTTCGCTCCGAGGATTTGCAATACTTTTCCTTTCTGCCCGAAGCATTGATTTCTCAAAAAATCCATCCAAAGCTGCTCTCCATGCACGGCTCGAAATTTCAATTCTATATCGGTTTGGCTTTGCAGCACTATGTATTTTATGGGTACCACCTTCTCCCCAATAATTTGTAATGATATCATATACATAATATTGGACAAGATTTTTAGCAATGTTCTGCTTACGCTCATTCCACGTATCGACAATAACGCTATAATCAGTTCCTGAGTACATTTCCTTAAACGTTGTTGAAATCATTGATAAAATCTGATATTTCGAATGAAATATTTTATTGGCATTACGAGAGTTTCCTTTAAACTTTGTAATAATTAATATAGAATCACGAACAAACTCGATTGCCTTATATAAAGCATTCTCAAAGGCATTAATATCCAAAACAGTCAAATTTCGATGTAATGTTTTAATGCGATCCGTATCATTCAAGCAGGCATTTACCAACTCAAAAGCCAATGGATTAACCGTGTCTTCTGGAAGATTTCTATTAAATGCTAAAATATCATATTTTTCAACCAAGTATTTACCAAGCCCAAACAAATATTCAAACGCAGTGACCTTTTTTTCTGTTCTCATTTCTTCCCGATTATAACCGTGAATCTTAAAATCATCTTGCTCAAACGTATCATATTTTTTAATAATATGCTCTACAATCGCTGCATTTTTTACGACAAATTTTTGCTTAATCGGCCATGCTGCGGCATACACTTCATACTGGTCCAGCGGAGTACCTTGTGAATTAATTCTATCAAAAATCTCTGGAAGGTTATCCTCATCACCTGTATAAACAATAACTGGAATAATCGTATTAGCAATCTTATCATACAAGTCTTGGCGTTCTTCAAAAAATGTCTTAATTATTTCAATTAACTCTTCAATCGGCTCAAACCCAGCTGAAAACTCATCCGCAATCTGCTTTGCTACAGAGAAATACTGCAAATTTTTAAAAGTTTTCTGTTCTTTAATAAATATAGTAAGAATACTTCTAATTTTACTATAAAGCATCTTATCGTCCTGCCGATGAACCAATTCAAGAACATTCGCACAAAATTTATCTGAAATATTATCATCATAAAAAAATGCTGTAGGGTTCATCATATATTTTTTTATACTATTACCACGCTGCAAACCATCTACTAAAATATAAGTTCGTTTATTATCCTCGTATGTTTCATAAAAAAGCATTGTACCAACGGGATATCCCTTAATTAAAGAATCTATGAATTTCTCTTCCTGTGACCTTTTCCAACGTTTCCCCCTCTGAAACATCGGAACTACGATTCTTTTATTATCTTTATGCATATCTCGCAAAGCATTTGACAAGTCCTGAAGGCTCCAATTTTCACAAGTACATCCTGCCATATTCATCACCATCCAGAGTAAAATTTTCTAAATACATTATAATAAAAAAAGATTATTTACACAACAACAAAATATCCTTCATAACTTTATAATATCTAAAAATTTAAATTTTATGTTCCATTTTTGTTGATAATTACGCCCAATATGATATAATAAATAAAAAACATAAAATTAGAATTGTAGAGGTGAGGTTATGAACAAATCTTATACACTTTTGATCAGTGTACTATCTTGTATCTTTAGTTTATTAGCTATTGCAATTGGTTTTGCTCTAGTAAGTGGTTCTAATATGAGTTTTCCTTTACGCTTTCTTTCTAACTTCATTTTTTTATTACAATTTGCAACAACAATCGGGATAGTTTTTGCATTAAATAAAAGTTCAAAAAAATGATACAGCAGTTTATCAGCCTGCAATATTGTAAACGTGACATACGCTAGAAACAGGATAGCAGCTATTTTCGTTCCAAAGAAAAATCGTAAAGGG
Source organism: Candidatus Fimimorpha faecalis (assembly GCA_018712075.1). GTDB lineage: Bacteria > Bacillota > Clostridia > Lachnospirales > Lachnospiraceae > Fimimorpha > Fimimorpha faecalis. Next base: position 7,448 of record DVHN01000198.1, on the reverse strand, counting down.
AAGCGAGAAACAGTACCCAGTCATACAATTTCAAACCAAGGAATCATTTTTTATATCATAAATACCGCCACCTTGCTCTATGAAGCAGCAAAGTGACGGTATTGTTTTCATATTGATTATCTAAATTAGAAGCTGTCGATACCTTTTGGAAGATAAAATTTTATTTTTTATGGACTAACACAAACAGAACTTCATTTAGATTTTTCTTAACATGCCTTTTTCCACTATGGGATTTTACCAAAGCAGAACTAATCTGTTATTCTACATTACGGTTTGCTCATCGTCAAAGATTACATCTTTTTCATATATACAAACTTCACAGCACAGCCAAGTATCATTTGGCTAACAGCAACTATAATCAAAGTACAAAAGACAACGGTATTGAAATAACCAACAATAATCGCTACAATGATTATTATGGCAGAAGAAATAAGTAACATCGGCATCCCTGCTTTGGCACGGATTGTTTTCATACGTTCATCATTTTCTTGGTTATATTGGAGTTTCAACAGCGTTTCATCATGAAGGACTTTTGAATATTGTATAATCCGTAAAAACGCCAAGATTCCTCCAGCAGCAGTCAACCCAGATTGAAAACTAAAGATAACATTGGCTTTCATTGTATCGGAGGCAAAAAAAACGTCGAATATGCCTAACACAATGGCTGACAAAACAATAAAACAAAAGATTCCCATCCTGAATTTTAGTAAATTTCTGTATTTTTCCACTTTCACATTCTCCTCTCATCGAGATATTCTGATAAATCAAAGACTTCTTCAATGCTCAAACCAAAATAATGTGCAATCTTATAGGCCAAGGGCAATGAAGCAATATATTTCCCTGTTTCAATGGAGGTGATTGTTTGCCGTGTTGTCCCTACTGCCAATGCTAATTCTTCCTGCGATAGCTTTCTCGCTTTACACAGTTCTCTGATTTTGGTATCCAAAAGTTTTCCTCCTTGTCAATCAAAATGCAATGTCTACTTTGCATTTTTAGCATAGCACGCTTTGCAAAAAATAGCAAGTATACTTTGCAAAAAAAACACAGAGAAAGGTTAAGCCTCTCTCTGCACTGTCAAATCAATTATTGTGCCAGCAATACGGAAAGTTTAATTTCCTTTCCAGTGTCGCTTAAATCATATAGTCCACCATCTTCAATGGCAACGTGGAGTTCGTATAGCTCACCTTCGGTCAAGCTTGTGACAGCTTCACCATCTTCGGTTTTGATACTCCAAAAATCTGTGTTCATCTCCAACAACTTACCGTTTGTATCATAGGCATACAGTTTCTTATCTGCTGTATTTCCAGAAAGGTTATTCATACGAATCGCAACTGTAGTAGTAGGATGAACATTTTCGATGGTAATGGTGTTCAGCCAACTGGCAACACTGCCTTGACCGCCAGCGGCTTCAAACGCTTCCTGTGTTAATACATTTCGCATAGCCATATCCAAATCTACCTGACGATAAGGCATTTCTGGCAAATAAACAAACCGATCTTGCAGCCGCAGCAGCTCCAAATAGCCAGTAGGACAATACAGAGCGTTGCCGCTGTTGCCTGCATACATACCGATGGCCATATTGTTGTAGCCGTATTTACTGGAAACATCCATGGTAAATACGGTTTTACCAGTTTCAAAATCCAAAATGATATACTGCCACATCCCACTTTCCATATCCTGCATATAACCGTAAATATATCCTGTGGCAGTGGAGAGCTTTAGCATGGAGGTGTCCCGCAGATCACTGCGACACCAGATGCTCTGCATCTTGTATCCGTCATCTGTTTTTACGGTGTCGATCCGCTCCACACCAGGCAGTACCATTGTGTTGCCCTGTGCCATCCAGTTTGCATCATAAATATTGTCATAGCTCTGAATAGAAGAATCACTATCGGCGTTTGCCAGATTTGCACTGCCTGCACCAAACCAGTTGCAAACAATAGTACTGACGGTACCTGCACCATTATCATAAACGATGGCAGAATTTTCAACGGAGACTTGCATTTCCTCTGGCAGCTCGTCAATGACTGGATGGCTAGCTACGATCTCTCCAGTTTTCATATCCAGTGCCAGAAGATTCACTGGATTCTGGTTATCTGTGAACATGACCAGATTTTGCGTCAGAGAAGGAGAACATCCGCTTCCCCATGCTAGGCCGCCGCCAGTGGTCTCATCCCCCTCTGTGCTGTCCTTTGCACCGATACTTTCATAAGGAGTACACCACACTACCTCCACGCCATCCTTTGCATGGAGCAGATAACAGTTCTGATTGGTCAGGATCACCGCACCTTCCCGAGAGGATGCAATCCCATTTTCCGCACCTTCACCAGGGGCTAGGTCATATACAAATACCGCCTTCGTTAGATCTATGTCCTTGCCTGCAAGGAGGTCGTCAATCGCAGAGCGAGCAATATAACCTAGAACGCCCTGCTGCTCCCGGTCGGGATAAATACGAAAGCCGCCAGTGGCAAACCAGAGATTTCCTTCATAATCAAAGACAACGGACAGCAGATTTTGCTCCAGTTCCTTGCCTAACACAGCTTCTGCCGCTGCCTTGATGTTGATGTCCAGTACCTTTTCAAACTCTGGCAGAACATTTCCACTTTCATCGGTAGCCTGGAGCATCAGAACATGGTTATGATTGGTCGGACAAACGATGCGGTTTTCCGCATCTACAAAGGAATAAGAGCTTTGGATCACATAACCACCACCATCATGCTTAGTGGGAGAAAAATAACCCAGTGTTTGGGTTTCCTCTGCGTTAATATCTCGGATGGCAATGCCGCCCAGCAAAGGCACAACAGCGTGACCGTAGCTGTCGAAGAATACCGCAGGGGAAGCATTGGGGTTGGTGGTCTCATAAGAAACATTGATTTCGGAATGGATTCCAATCGGCAAAACCTCGTCAGTAGTGTCGGTATTATACCCGTCGTGGTGGATGTTAGCATCGCTGCTTGCCATATACGGATTGGGGTCAATGGCTTTTGCAGCTAACGCCTTGATGGGAAGAATCGTGCTGGTTGATCCAGCCTCTTTCTCCTGTGTCTGATTACAGGCTGTCATACTGAAGCAAATTACTACGGTCAGTGCAATAGCAGTTACAGAATGGGTAAACTTTCTAAGTTTCATTATAGTCTCCTCCTTATGTCAGTTCCTGTTTCGTTTCATGTGAGTCTCAAATAGTACGGTCAATCCATGGGAAAAGGCTTCTGGCGTAATGGGTTCCAGAAGAAAATATTCGATCCGCAGCCGAAACGCCTGAAGGGAAAAATCAAGATCACTGCACCACATAATACCGCAATCAGGGCAGAGGGAACGAAGATGCTCAACAGCGTTCAGTCCCGCTACGCCTGGCAGCGCAAGAACAATGCAGGATGGTTTTTCATCCAAAATGCCATGGAAGAATCGTTCCTGATCGTTATGCAGTTCAATCTGCGGGAGCAATCCCCTGCTCATACAAAAGCGAGTAATCTGTTCCACATAATTCCGACCGTCTCTTGTACGGTCTGTCAATACAGCGATACGATACAAAATTCCGCCCCCTTTATCTTAAATTTCTATACATCACAGCTGCGTATGGTTCTCAATAGTACTATTAATATTATTCTATGAGGTTATGGAAGTTTTTCAATAGGGTTAGCACGAATCGTTAAAAAATAGCACGAATTGTAGTTTGCAGAATGGAAAACTCCAAAATTTTGTGGTATCATTATTATGGATAATTATATAAAGGAGTCCACACGAATGAGAATTGCCATTGTTGATGATATAGCAGAGGAACGCAAACTGTTATATAATTGGCTTGAGAATGTCCTGAGCCGCCGCAGCGTTCATGCAGATATATTTGAATATGAAAATGGAGAAGATTTCCTCGCTGCTGCTAAAGAGCAGCCTTTTACTATTTCCTTTCTGGATATTTATATGAACGGAATCACGGGAATTGATGCCGCCGTCGAGCTTCGTACATTTAACAAGGATGATCTTTTGATCTTCACCACCACTTTCCCAGATCATGCCTTAGAAGGTTTTCGTGTTCGTGCTACCCACTACCTTGTCAAACCATACAACGAAAAAGACATTGAGATTTTAATGGATGAAATCCTGTCCCGTATTCCCAAACCTGACAAGTATATGGATGTCAAAGTGGGCGGCAGTGACATTCGTCTGCGATTTCGAGATATCGCCTATGCCGAACACTTTTCTCACATGATATATATTCACACTGCAAACGGAAAGGAACTCTCCACCCGGCAATCATTTGGAGAATTTGTGGCGCCGCTGAAGGAAGATCGTCGATTTTTCCTGTGCAGTCGTGGGGTCATCATTAACATGGAATATGTCGCCGATTTTGACGGAACCGCTTTTGTGATGAACACAAAAGAAAGAATATCAGTCAGCCGAAGTTTAACAAAGTCCGCACGGCAGACCTTTATGAATTTTCTATTTCAAAGGGGGAATGTATGATGATCGAAATACTTCGTCCTATTTTTGAAATGCTTGTGGTGATCCCTGGTATGCTGCTTGCTTACTTGCCTGTTCATTCTTACTTAAACCAAGATCCACGAAACCTTTTTGCGTGGCTTTCACCCTTGCTTATTGGAATATCAGTTGTTGGAGGATCACTATCCTATGCTCTGCATATTTCTACAGCTTGGATAATATTTACAGTTATACTACTTTCTATGTTCATCTATATCAAAACGCTTTGTGTTTCCATGTGGAAATCTGGCAGTGTGTTTCTTGCTATCGTTGCCGTCTTTGCCTGTATCAACAGTCTGTCCAGAGCATTCAATGCCAGTATGATCGCTGAAACGCTCCCAACTGGGAATGAAATGTGGTTTTGCTTTGGTGCAGGGCTGCTCTACAATTTGTTGTGCTGGATTTGTGTGGGAGCTGTGTGGTATCCTGCCACCCATGCAGCAAGAGATTTGATTGAAGACGATAACCTCCCTGTTACCTGGAAAATCTTTTGGGTGCTGCCACTTGTCTTTATTGGACTAAATTTGTTTATGATCCCTAAGTATCGTGAAACGTTATATACCCACAGAGTATTACAAGGATATATCATTATCAGCCTTATCCTGTTAGCTCTTTTAGGATTGTTTTATGCTATGCTCTTAATAATCGCCAACAGCCTGAACAGAAACACAAAACTGCAACAGGAAAATCAATTTCTCGCCATGCAGCAATCCCGATATGACAATCTGAAATCCGCCATTGAAGAAACCAAACATGCCCGCCACGACCTTCGCCATCACTTCACCCGTTTGTTTGCTATGGCAGAGGACGGCGATCTGGAAAAGATGAAAACATACATTTTAGCAGCACAGGAAAGTGTTCCTGATCTGGATATGCATTTCTCAGATAATCGGGCGGTGGACAGCATAATCGGTCATTACTGTACGTTAGCTCGTAGAGAGGGTATTCCATTCCTGTCAAAAATTGATCTGCCCGATCGACTCCCCGTTGACGAAGTGGATCTATGCCTCGTGCTGTCAAACCTTTTGGAGAATGCTTTGGAAGCAAGCCTTCGCATTGATGCTGGTAAGCGGCAGATTATAATTGAAACCTATATGCACTCCGAACACTTGGTACTGATTCATATAGAGAACGCTTTTGATGGCAATATCAAAGAAAAGGATGGTGTTTTCAAATCATCCAAACGAAAAGGAAACGGTGTTGGCATCCAATCGGTTCGCCGCATTGCAGAAAAAAACGGAGGTGGCAGTTCCTTTGAATACAACGATGTTACCTTTACTGTAAATGTAATGCTTCGTGACTAATCGTCCTGCCATTTGGAGAAAAGAAACAGAGGAATTGCACAAGGAAAACCTTTTCTTAAAAAAGCAGCAAATCATTTTTCAGACTTACTGCTTTCGCCAGTTGCCAGTGGGCGGCTGATATTTAATTTTGTGGTGTGTGGGTCAGGCTGGTTCGTTAGCAGTCCCCACGCTAAAACTTTCGGGATATTGTCCCATTACTTCCTCAAAAAATTCTATATCTGTATCGGCTATAATATCTATTACCATCTCCGTCCCATAATGCTCACTCCAAATATCACACAAATCATTTTTCACATGAAGTGTAAAGTATTTTGTCATCTTGTTGTATATGCTTTTATCGGTGGGTTCTTCTGTCAACAATTTTTTAAGTAGGTCGTTTGTCATGACTCCTTTGATAGACACTTCGTATTTACTATCAATAGTTGTGCCATATAAAGAGGCTTGCTCTATCTCTGCGACTTCTTCTCTCCAGCAGCGAATTTCAAATGTATCTCCCACTCTTACAAAATGCTCCATTATCTTTTTCCACCATTGTGATGAAACGGAATTATCCATCATTTGAACGCTAAATTGCTTCATAAAATATCCTCTCCAAAAAACTATTTGCAAATGGTAGTGCGACTGCTCTGGATAATCTGACTGTTTGGATAATAGTTCAGAGCAGCGGTGCGTATACACTCTTCATCTTAATCATTGACTGTTCCGACGAGCTTTGCTATCTTTAAGCATATTTTCTTTTGAACAATGTAATCGACAAAATATAAGATAATGCGAAAATAACTATTGTGCTTACAAATCCAATTATCATGCTCAAATCGAAATTGTCTACAATAAAGCCTATAATCGCATTGTCTGTTACTCGTGACCAAATCCCTAAAACTACCAACAGTATAATTAGAATAAACATCACCGCAAATCCTGCATTAACGCCCAGCCAATAGTTAGAAGGCAGTATAAAGGCAAGGAACAGTAAGACAACACAAAAAGAAGCCGCAGACATAAACAAATAAAAACCAAACTGATATGCTGGAAAGCAAAAGTAGGAAATCGTGTTTACCAAAAGAGTAACACATAATCCGATGATTGCGTCATCCAAAATCAGCAGTTCCGCCTTGTGGGACAGAGCCACAGCAAATGCCAATTTCACTTTCATGCCTTTGGAAAAATCTTTAATTTTTTTATCCTTCGGCAGTTCAAATTTTTCGAGATGCTGGCGATAAAGCGGCCAATCCCAGCCGGAATAAATTCCAGACATGAATTTCCCGATTTCCTCTGCCGTGAAGATGTCAGGGAAATGGTTTTCATCGAAAACCACGCCGAGCTTATCTTTAATTTCGATTTCATCTGAAATATGGTCTTTACCAAAAATGAGTATTTTACCACCAGTTTTTTGCGTTTCATTTAGGATACAGTTAATCGTTGTCGATTTTCCAGCACCATTTTCTCCAATCAGCCCCATAATGACACCACGGGGGAGTGAAAAACTTACTTTGTCAAGAACAAAGTCGCCGTAATCTTTCGATAATTCTCGAATTTCCAAAACATTATCGCCCATCATTCATCCTCCTGATACATTAGTGTGAGTAATTCTGTCAGCTTATCCAGAGATATTCCGCTTGTGCGGGCAATCTCGATTGCTTCTGAAAACTTTTCTTCTATCTTTTT
>DVHN01000197.1 GCA_018712075.1 Candidatus Fimimorpha faecalis | reverse complement strand
ATGCAGTATCCAGAACAATCGTATCCATTCTCAATGCATATTAAGTTGCTTCAAGATTATACTTCACGCATAGAAAAAGGAGTAAATATACTGGAAAAGGAGCGGCAAGTACAGGAAAGATATAGCCAGTTTCTGGAAGAATTAGATAAGATGAGTCGGGAGAGAGATCATATACAGAGGGAACAGATGCAATATGATAATTTACTGCATGAAATCAAAGGGGAATTAGTTGAGAAACTGTATCACTGGGGGAAAGAAAGTCAAGAATTGGATATAGACTCGAAAACATTGCAAAAAATATCTCGAATGATAGAAGATTATTATATGGGAGAGGATTATGCAGAAATTAAAAACTGCATTCGAGAACATTATTATGAAGGAAAAGAAAGAATTCAATCACATCAAAGAGAAATTATAGGTCAGATTCATGAAGTACAGGAAAAAATAGTAGAGCTGGACAGAGAACGAAACGAATGGGAGGAAAAGAAAGATCCAGAACCAGAACGAACGGAAGAAGTAAAGAAAAATCGAGAGTATTTGAAGGAAAATAAAATTCCATTTCTTCCATTTTATCAGGCAGTTGATTTTGAATCTTCATTGGGGACAAAACAGGCGGCAATTTTAGAAGAAGCATTACTAAAAATGGGGGTGTTAGATGCATTAATTATTGAACCGAAGTATCGAGAACAGGTTCAAAATTCAGAAGCTGGCATATGTGATCAATATATTTTTACGAATCCGTCATCCATTCAACAAAATTTGAAACAAGTATTGAAACCAGATAGTGGAAACGACGATCATTGGCTTGACCAAAATATTTTAAATGTTTTAACGTCCATCGGATGGAATTCTGAAATAGCACAAACTTGGATTGATTCCAGTGGAAATTATCGCTTAGGTGTGTTGGAGGGAACAATTACAAAAACATACCAGCCACGTTATATTGGTGTTCATGCCAGAGAAACTTATCGGAAAGAGAGGATAGAGCAGTTAATCCGACAAAAAGAATTCTACATTCTTTCACAACAAGAGTTAGAGCAACAAAGAATACGATTGGATGACAGAAAACAGCAATTGGAAACAGAATGGATAAATTTTCCGTCAGTAGAAGATATGAAATTAGCAGCAAAAGAGCTGAATGCAAAAGAACAGGAATTAGAGCTTTGCAGTTATCAGATTCAAAAACAACAAGAAAAACTGGAAAAGCAAAGAGAAGAATTGGAAAAAACTCGAAGTGATGTACAGAAAATATGCAGTAAAATTGAATTAACTATTCGTCTTGATGTATTTCATCAGGCACTCAGCCATTTGAAAGTTTATCAGGAGAAATTAGTAAAAGTTCAATTATTGCATGCAGGGTATCAAAATGATCGAAAAAATATTTTAATTTCTCAGGAATATTTGGAAGAAATTGATCGGGATATTGATGATATTCTCTATGAGATCGGGATGGTTTCAGGAAAATTAAAAACTTTGCAACATATAAGAGATTCAATTCAAAAACAGCTTTCATTAACAAATTATGAATCCATAAAGGAACAGTTAGATTATTGTATGGAGCGACTGGAACAGATTCCAAAAGAAAAAGAAAAATCGGTTCAGCAAAATACCTATTTAAATGATCAAAAAATGATGTTGATTAAAGAAAGAGAAGCCAATAAAATAGAGTTGGAAAAGGTACAAAACGATTATATATGGATGCAGAAAGCGTTTGAATTGGAGTACCAATTAGGTTATATTAACACGGATTTTATTTCTACAACAAACTTAGAAGAACAGGTACAAGTTATTTGTAAGACATTATCAGGAAAGTTTGGAAATAAAAAGCAGATTGATTTATTAGGAAATGTTCAAGAAACTTATCACCAAAATCGAGCAGGATTGTTGGAATATAATTTAACAATTCAAACATTGTTTGAAGAATTGGATCAGGAGAATGAAAGACAAACGATCAGTGTGAAACGAATTGACATTGTAGGAAAATATCGGGGTGTTACCGTTCGGCTGAACGAATTAATAGAAAAGTTAGAACAGGATGTATTGGAACAAACCCAATTGTTAAGTGAAAAAGATCGGGAATTGTTTGAAGATATTCTAGCAAATACAATCAGCAAAAAAATTCGCAGTCGAATACAGGCAAGTAAACGTTGGATTGAAAAAATGAATCAGTTGATGGAATCGATGCAAACTTCTAGTGGATTGAAATTACGTCTATGTTGGAAGAGTAAGCGAGCAGATAAAGAAGAACAGCTGGATACAAAAGAACTGGTCCAACTTTTGCAAAAAGATGTAGAAATTATGAAAGAAGAAGAAATTACGTGTATGTCGAAACATTTTCGTTCTAAAATTCAAGAAGCTAGAAAAACTGCAGAAGATGTGAATATTACACAGTCATTTCATATGATTATGAAAGATGTCTTAGACTACCGTCAATGGTTTGAATTTCAGTTAGAGTGTCAAAAAACAGGAGAACGAAAGAAAGAATTGACTGATCGGGTTTTCTTTACCTTTAGTGGGGGAGAAAAGGCGATGGCAATGTATGTGCCGTTATTCTCGGCAGTAGTGGCAAAATATGCAGGCGCCAGAAACGATGCCCCTCGTTTAATTTCGTTGGATGAGGCTTTTGCAGGTGTGGATGAAATGAATATTAAAGATATGTTTCGACTTATGGTAAAATTTGAATTTAATTTTATGATTAATTCTCAGATTTTATGGGGAGATTATGAAACAGTTCCTGCACTTGCGATTTATCAACTAGTGCGTCCAGAAAATGCCAAATATGTTACAGTTATTTCTTATATATGGAATGGAAAATCACGTAGCTTAGTTTCAAAAATAAAGGAAGAAAAAGATGGATAGTGTTAGAGTTGCAAATATGGAGGAATGTCAGAAATATTTTAAAAGTCGTTCAGTATTTCGAAAACTATTTCAGAAAACTCGACAAAAATACGAAAGTTTAGGACGGCTGGCAGGAACCATGAGATTAGATAATCTTACAGAAAAAGAAAGAAAAGATCTTGGAGGATTTTTTCAAAAAGATTATAAAGAAACAAAAACAGTATTTATTTCAACAAAAATGTTGGAACAGACATTAAAAAATAGCAAATTTGCAGAATTTAGTTGGGAAGAGATATTGGAACAGTTTTTTCAGGAACCATTGGTGAGCAACAAAGAAATAGAACAAAAACAACAACAGGAAAAACAGGAATTTTTTCAGAATATTGATTTAGCGTCTGGGAAACTTGGAAAGCAATGGATGGAATCGGTTTTACGGGAAAAGGGGAAGTGCTATTACACTGTGATACAAAATTACAAAAGGGATAAAGCAGAGTTAGAACAGGCATTAAAATCAGTATTGAAAGCAGTGGATCATCTTCCAATACTGGAGAAGAAAAGAAAACGGCTGGATGTTTTTGCTGCTTCTATAACGGGAAACCCTCATTATTTTGATGAAGGAACATTGGGAGAGCGACTTTTAAGTGCCTTTTTACAATTTTACTTTGATTTAGAACTAAGCACAGAAAATTATATAGAGCAGAAAAGAGAATTGTTCTATCGAGCTGGAATTTTAAAAGATGAACTTTCAAATTATGTATTAACTTATGGGATTATTGGAACCGATGAGGATGGTAGAATTCATGCTGGACTAAAGGGATTTTGTGAACGAAAAGAAGCAGTATTGATAACATTGCAATTATTGGAGAAACTTTCAAAAGCAACGAGTAAACCATCTTCTAGTAAAATTATTTATGTTGTAGAAAATCCAAGTATTTTTTCTGTTTTAATGGAATATAAACCAGATTGCTCGGCATTATGTACTTATGGTCAGCCGAAACTTGCTACATTTGTATTGATGGATTTACTTGCAGAAGAAAATCAATTTTATTATGCTGGAGATTTTGATCCAGAAGGACTTTTAATCGCACAGAGTTTGAAACAAAGGTATGGTGCAAGCGTTATCTTCTGGAACTATTTAGAGGCTTACTATATGGAAAATTTATCTCAGGTAAACTTAAGTGAAAAACGATTAAAAAAATTAGAAAAAATTTCTATAAAAGAATTGCAGCCAATAAAAAAACTTATGGAAAAAGAAAAAAAAGCAGTCTATCAAGAAAAAATCTTTGATGCTCATCCAGAAATTTTTATTTAATAACCAAGAAAAAAAGAGCTATACTGGAAAGACAATGCAGGAGTAGCTCTTTTTTATCCATTGAATAATTGTATTAACGTTTCTGTTTACATACAATTATTAAGATGAATCCAATAATAATAATTGCAATGCCAGCGATTAATACTCCAATGTTGATTGAAGATAAATCGAAACTGGCCATTTTCGTTTTGGAAGTTGCTGTTTCAGTGATGAAACTTGTTTTGGAATGTGATTTTTCTATTATTTGTTCTTCTGTCGTTCGTTTTTTAGTAGTTTTTTCTTCGGTTGTCTGTTCTGTTGTTGCTTGAGCAGCAGTAGTTGTTTCTTGCTGATCGTACGGAACAAGATTTTCCATAAAATCTCCACCGATTACATCTGGTCCAACTAAACTACGGAATAACCCAAACTCTGCACAGCTATATTCATAAGAATCGGAGACATAAAACCAACACCATTGCTGAGACTCATGTGTAAGATATCCTGCCTGCGCCATTTGCAGAGCAGTCTGACCTCCAAAACGCTCCAGTGGAATATTCCAATTCATATGAATACGATTTTCAGGATAGAGATGGAGATAGGTTTTTGGAACATCCCATAAACCATACTGTTCTACAGTCTTTGGATCATAGTCAGGCTGATTAGAGAGCTGCACGGCGTCTGTTAATGCTTTAGCAGTGAGACGATGAGCTCCATGTCCATATTCTCCATTGAGATCTTGACCAAGCACGACTAATGGTTGAAAGCGTCTCAACTGAGTTACGATAAATTGAACTGCTTCGTCATAGTTATACTGTGTTAATGCAGTCTCCAAATCCATCGAATATTCATCAGGAAAGGTTCCTGTGATGGGATAATTTTTTACCCCTTCCAGCCACATCCCATTGAGTTTTTCATGTTCTCGATATGGTTCATTGGCGGTATGACTGCAAAAATATATTAATTGAACACCCAGTCCTTTTTCTCCTGCGTAATAAGGCATTGTTCCGCCAAAGAATAGATGTTCGTCATCGGCATGAGTCGATAGAAGCAAAAGATCTGCTTTTTCCAAAGGCGGTTCCCAAATTTGAATATTGGACGGCGGTGTTCCAGGGGATAAAACAGTAATATCACAAAGAACAGCTCCACTTTCTGGAATTTGCATTGTGATAGATTCAAATGGACGGTCTAATACCACATATTCATGTAAAAATCCATTTTTTCCATGTGTACTTGTTTTACCATCCGCCTGTAACGTCCATCCAGGAACTGGAATATCCCAGATCAGGTAAATAGAACCGATTTTAGAAGAAGATTCAATGGTAATTTGAGTACCAGGGGTAAGCGTTAATTTAGAGGATACATATTGGTCTTTCAAAACAGAGGCATCCTGTCCATCACTAATTGTAATCTGTGTCTCCAAAGTTTGAGCTGGTTCTTCTGCATAAACAGAGAATTTTAAAGATAAGAAAAATGTAATTAGTATAAAAAAAGAAAAGCAATACAAGGGAAATTTTAATCTAACATTCATAATAAACTTCCTCCATGCCCACTTTGCGGGCACCTCTATAATATTTAAGAAATAAATAGTTATACATATTGTAGCATTTTGTCGCATATATCTCAATGGAAAAAATGAGAAAAGTATCGAAAAATAAGGAAAAATGTCTTGTACTTATGTAATTGATCGATTATAATATGAGTTACCCAATAAAGGGATGTTTCACCTGAAGGTATTTAGGAAAAAATAGCGATTATAAGAAAGATAAAACTTATACTATTTGTGGAGATTTTATCTTTGAAAGGAGTACAGATGGAAGGTAATGTATCAGTTATTATACCTTCGTTAAATCCAGATCAAAAGTTGATTCAAGTAGTAGAAGGGTTAATACAGGTTGGATTCAACGATATTATATTAGTAAATGATGGAAGTGATCAAGCTCATATGCAGCCATTTCAGACAGTTGCTCGGTATTCTCAATGTACGATTTTAACGCATGAACAAAATAGGGGAAAAGGAAGAGCTCTAAAAACGGCATTTTCTTATATTTTAAAAAATCGTCCAAACTGTTTGGGAGTTGTGACCGTTGATGGAGACAATCAGCATAGGGCAAAAGATATCGCTGCTTGTGCAGAAGCTATGTTAAAAACAAAAGATCAAGTAATTCTGGGATGCAGAGACTTTTCAGGAGATCATGTGCCTCCGAGAAGCAAGTTTGGCAACAATATGACTAGCTGGGTGTTTCGTTATATATGTGGATTAAAGATAAGCGATACACAAACGGGGCTTCGGGCGATTCCAAGACAGTATTTATCCGATTTTATTGAGCTAAGAGGAGAACGATTTGAATATGAAACGAATATGTTGCTGCGTTTAAAAGAGAAAAAAATTCCATTTCGGGAAGTTACGATTGAAACGGTTTATATAGAAGAAAATGCTTCCTCTCATTTTAATCCAATTGTAGACTCATTTAAGATTTATAAATTAATTTTTGCCTATTTCTTTAAATTTGTGTTTAGCTCTGCTGCATCGTGTTTATTGGATTTAGGACTTTATACTGTGATAGGAATGCTAATTAAGTCATTTTTCTCACTCAAACAATCCATCTTTGTGGCAACTATATTGGCAAGAGTGGGGTCTTCGTTATTTAATTTTACATTGAATCAGACCGTTGTATTTCATTCTAAAGAACCAGCCAAACAGACAATTGTAAAGTATTATATTCTCTGTATTTTCCAGATGTTGCTGTCTTATGGTGGTGTATGGGGAATTGTTTCTATTTTACAATTAGAGCGTTATGGGGCAAGTGTGATCGTAAAAATAATTGTAGATTGTATTTTGTTTTTATTTAGTTATCAGATTCAAAAGAAGTGGATATTTAAAAAGTAAACAAAAGTGTTTAAAGTTACAAGAAAAAGGAGAAAAATGGAGTTATGAAGAAACTTATATTGCGGATTTTATCCGTTATTTTCGTAACGTTACTGCTGCTTGTTATTGGTTTGTATGGCGTTATGTGGATACTCGTGAAAGGACCTTCTTCTGCGGCAAAACAACAATTTGTCTGTGCAGTTCAAGAGTCTAGTGCGATGGGATGGGTAGCAAATCTATATTTATCTCAGGCAGAGATTGACGAAATATTAGAAAAAAATCGAATGCAAGAAGTTGCACAAGGCACAGTATCGGATACGGATCTAATTCATATTGCAGAACAAGAAGAGAATACAGAGGATCCAAATGCAGAAGTGAATGGAACACCGCAGGAAGAACCAGAGATTCAGATCGAAGATGTGATGGGAACAACATATCGTGGGAAAATGATGATTGTTAAAGATCCATCTCGTATTTTTGTTGGTACAGTGGAAGAGTTTAAAGAAGGAACGGGACAAGTTGTTGCAGATATTGCAAAACGCTATGGTGCAGTAGGAGGAATCAACGGCGGTGAGTTTGTTGATATGGGAAGCTATGCTTATTCCGCGATGCCAGTTGGCTGTGTGATCTCTCAAGGAAATGTGCTGGCAGGAAGTATGGATGAAGTCTATAATATTACTGGGTTTAATAAAGATAATATTCTTGTAGTTGGAAAAATGACATTACGCCAGGCAATTGAAATGGGAATTCGAGATTGTGTACATACATTACATGAAACAGGACCGTTTTTAATTATTAATGGAGAACCGCTTTCGGTTCCAGATACATCTGTCTATGGAGGGGGTAAAAATCCAAGAACTGCAATTGGACAGCGAGCAGATGGTTCCGTATTGCTATTAACTGTGGATGGAAGACAGGCAAATAGTATTGGCGCAACGTTTAAAGAACTGGTTTATATTATGCAGGATTATGGAGCAGTCAATGCAGCAGCGATGGATGGAGGAACTTCTACACAGATGGTTTACAATGGAGAGGTTGTTAATAGTCCATATTCTCCAACAGGACCAAGAACCTGTCCAACTGCCTATCTTGTAGCACCGTAAATTACTATAAAAGTGTCGTCAATGACCAAACAGGCAGGGGATTTCTCTCCCGTACTGGGTGGACATTCGACTTTCATTAATAGTAGTGATTCGACCGCTGGGCGAATTATATCCGTTTGGGAGGAAAACAATGAAAAAAGAAAAAAAACAATCGAAGTTTAAAAAGGGACTTCTTATTTATACGGCAGTGATGTTGGCAGCGTTGGCAGTTGGTTTAACGGTATTCTGGTTTTTTATTCAAGATTATGAGAATGGTATGCCAGTACATGGAATGGAACGCACAATGGAATCTTTTAATGAAGAGAAGATTTCAGATTTAATCAGCAATCAAACCTTTGGCAATGCTGGTGCATTGGAAGATTCTTCGGTCTGGGTAAGCTGGTATCAAGAGCTGATTAGGGGAAAGCATCTTACATTTGAAGAAGCAAGAGAAAATACCGCTACAACTCCTACCTATTTGGTAAAAGCAGACGATCAGCCAGTCGGAAAAGTGACTCTAAAAGTAACAGGAAAAAATGCATTCAAATTCAATTTATGGGGATTTGATCGATTGGATGTATCGGAATATCTACCTGAAACTGCAACTTATACGGTAACCGTACCAAAGGGAACTACTGTTACTGTGAATGGACATGTATTAGGAGAAGAATATATTACCGAAAATGATGTTGTATATCCAGAATTATCCAATATTCAGACTTATTTATCCGAAGTGCCACTTAGTACTACTTATAAAATATCGGGACTATTAAATGAACCAGAAATTGCAGCAACGACTGGAAATGGAAGAGAACTGACATTGGAAAAAGATGACCATAACTATGCGTTTTCCTATGCAATGTCGGATGCAGAAATTGCTCCTCTTAAAACAATGGCAGAAGGAGTTGTAAATAGTTATGCAATGAATTTTATTGATGTCAGTAAGCAAATTTATAACTATATTATGCCAGGATCCGAACTAGAAGAAAATATCAAATTAACCGTAACTGGATTTTATCCAACGAAATATATTGCTAGTTATGGATTTGACTCTATGAATGTATCGAACTTTAATTACTATTCTGACAGTTGTTTTAGCTGTGATGTACAGTATAATTTCCATGTGAAATTCCAAAACTTTACAGTAGAGCAAGAATCTCTTCCTGGAAATATGAGATGGTATTTTGTGAATAAAGATGGTAAATGGTATTTAACGGATTTAGGATACTTAAATGAAGAATCATAAGGAAGGATAAATAGAAAAAACTTGGTGAACCATATGGAAAAGAAAGAATTCGCATTAGAAGTTATCAAGCGTTTAAAAAAAGAATATCCAGAGGTAGGCTGCACACTGGATTATAATGAGGCATGGAAATTATTAGTGAGTGTACGGTTGGCAGCACAATGTACGGACGCCAGAGTCAACGTAGTAGTGCAAGATCTCTATGCTAAATATCCAGATGTCAATGCATTGGCTGAGGCAGAGGTACAGGATATTGAAGAAATTGTAAGACCATGTGGACTGGGACGCAGTAAGGCACGAGATATTAGTGCATGTATGAAAGTGCTGAGGGATCAGTATCAAGGAGCAGTTCCTGACGATTTTAATGCATTATTAAAACTACCAGGAGTAGGGCGAAAAAGCGCAAACTTAATTATGGGAGATGTGTTCAAGAAGCCTGCAATCGTAACCGATACCCATTGTATTCGCCTTGTAAATCGTATCGGATTGGTAGATGGAATCAAAGAACCAAAGAAAGTAGAGATGGAACTTTGGAAAATCATTCCTCCAGAAGAAGGAAGCGACTTTTGCCATAGGCTTGTATTTCATGGAAGGGACATCTGCACTGCAAGGACAAAACCCCATTGTGAGAAATGCTGTTTGGAAGATATTTGTCAGAAAAACATAGGTTGATGAATGTGGCTCTAGTTGTGTGAAGCCTCATAAAATGATGAAACAAATGCTGTATAGAAGAAAATAGTAATATCTCCTTCTATACAGCAATTTTTTGGGATAAATATGTAAAAATTTATGATTAACAGTTGAAATACTTTGGAAAAAATAGTATACTATATATAAAAGAAACCGTGGATTTTTAGATTTGCTTTGTGAATATCATTATGATACAAAAGCTATATGTGATGGGGAGGGGAGAACAATAGTTCGATTTGCTGTTTGCGATAAGAATAAAACTGTGATTAGAATGATTGAGCAATATAAAAGCGTAACGAAATTAGATATATTGCTATGTCCATTTCAAGATGGGATTTCCATAGAAAAAAAGATACAATTGGGAATGTTCTTTGATGTTATTTTTTTAGATATGGAAATGGAAGGAAAAACGGGCATCGAAGTAGGAAAATGGCTCCGTGAAATAAGGAAAAATGAAAAAACAGAGATTATTTATATGGCGGAAGATGAAAGACATGTGGTTGAATTGTTTCAAAACCGACCATTTGACTTTCTCTTAAAACCATTGACAGAGAAAAAAATTTTTCAAGTATTGGATAAACTATTTCGTGTACGAATAATAGGGGAACGAAAATTTCGATATACGATATATGGGGTTAGTTATGAGGAACAAATAAAAAATATCCTATATTTTCAAAGTGATCTCAGAACAATCGAGATGGTTACAATGGAGAAAACAGAGAAATTTGTAGGAAAATTAAGTCAATTGGAAGAACAGGTAGTATTGCAGTCCTTTATTCGGACGCATCAGTCGTATCTTGTAAATCCAGAATACATCGTGAAAATCGAAAAAAAATCCATCCAATTGATGAATGGAAAATTTATTCCAATCTCTAAAAAATATAGTTCTGAAATAAAAACTAAATTACAAAAATGGCAAGAAGGAAAGAGAAGATAAAAGAAAAATAATAGGATAAAATGATTGTAAAATAATAATATAAGAATTTAATACCA
>DVHN01000196.1 GCA_018712075.1 Candidatus Fimimorpha faecalis | reverse complement strand
GATGCAGAAGTATCCAAAGTAGTACAATTTTTATCGGAACAGACGGATGTAGATGGCGCAGAAAAAGATAAGGGATTAGATATTACAATCAATCAAGCGGTACCGTCTGTGGATAAATCCGCAGAACGAGATGAATATTTTGAGGCAGCAGGCAGATTTTTGATCGAAAAAGATCGAGCGTCGATTGGAATGTTACAGAGAATGTTTAAAATAGGATTTAATCGTGCAGCAAGGATTGTAGAACAATTGGCACAGGCAGGGGTAGTTGGAAAAGAAGAAGGAACCAAGCCTCGTAAAATTTTAATGACGATGCAGGAATTTGAAGAAATGCTTCAAAAAAAACAATAAAGAAAAAGGATTTATGAAATTAGGAGGTAAGAAAAGATGAAAACAGATATTCAAATTGCACAAGAAGCCAAAATGGAGCATATTCGTAAGGTAGCAGAGAGATTTGGGCTGACAGAAGAAGATCTGGAGTTTTATGGAAAATATAAAGCTAAAATTTCCGATCAGGTTTGGGAGAGAGTAAAAAATAATCCAGATGGAAAACTTGTTTTAGTAACTGCGATTAATCCAACTCCAGCGGGAGAAGGAAAGACGACGATTAGCATTGGGCTGGCACAGGCATTGAATCAGATGGGAAAAAAGACCTGGCTGGCACTTCGTGAGCCTTCTCTTGGACCATGTTTTGGAATTAAAGGAGGAGCAGCAGGAGGCGGATACGCTCAAGTCGTTCCTATGGAAGACTTGAACCTGCATTTTACTGGAGATTTTCATGCCATCACTTCAGCCAATAATTTATTAGCAGCAATGCTCGATAATCATATCCAACAGGGCAATGAACTTCGGATTGATACAAGACAGGTCACCTGGAAACGCTGCCTGGATATGAACGATCGTGTTTTGCGTAATGTGGTTGTTGGACTCGGTGCAAAAGCGGATGGCTATGTAAGGGAAGACCATTTCGTCATTACGGTTGCTTCTGAAATTATGGCAATTCTCTGTCTTTGCAATGATATGAAAGATTTAAAAGAGCGATTAGGACGAATTATTGTTGCATATAATGTGGATGGAGAACCAGTTACTGCAAAGGATTTAAAAGCAGTTGGAGCAATGGCAGCATTGCTAAAAGATGCAATACAGCCAAATATGATACAGACGTTGGAACATACCCCTGCATTGGTACATGGAGGACCATTTGCCAATATCGCACATGGCTGTAATAGTGTACGTGCAACAAAGACTGCATTGAAACTGGGAGAGATTGCGGTTACGGAAGCTGGGTTTGGAGCCGATCTTGGAGCGGAGAAGTTTATGGATATCAAGTGTCGGATGGCAGGATTAAAACCAGATGCAGTTGTATTAGTTGCTACTGTAAAGGCATTGAAATACAATGGTGGAGTTCCAAAAAATGAACTTGGAACCGAAAATCTCGAAGCACTGAAAAAAGGAATCGTAAATCTGGAGAAACATATTGAAAATATTCAAAAGTTTGGCGTTCCAGTTGTAGTAACATTAAATTCCTTCTTAACCGATACAGAAGCAGAATATGAATTAATTAAAAACTTCTGTGAAGAGCGTGGATGCGAATTTGCACTTTCTAAAGTATGGGAAAAAGGCGGTGAAGGCGGTCTGGAATTGGCAGAGAAAGTAATCCAGACATTGGAGACGAAGGAAAGTAACTATCATCCAATTTATGAATTAGATCAGCCGCTGAAAACGAAGATAGAAACAATTGCAAAAGAAATCTATGGTGCGGACGGAGTAAGTTATGCTCCAGCGGCTTCTCGGGCATTGAAACGTTTGGAAGATCTGGGATTTGGAAACTTACCGATCTGTATGGCAAAAAATCAGTATTCCTTGTCAGATGATCAGACGAAGCTAGGACGCCCAACTGGATTTACAGTAAATGTCAGAGATGTTTATGTAAGTGCAGGAGCAGGATTTGTGGTAGTGCTTACTGGTAATATTATGACGATGCCAGGATTGCCGAAAACTCCAGCCGCATTTAATATTGATGTAACCGAAGACGGTGTAATTACCGGACTGTTTTAATTTCTTTTCAGTTTATTGAGCCGATGGGTAAGAAAATGAATTGGCGAATCAGGAGGATTTTATGACCCTTAAAGAATTGCTCTGTGGCATTTCTTACGTGGTGATAAAAGGAAATGATGAGATACCAATTAGTGATATTGTATACGACTCAAGAAAAACGGTAGAAAATTGTGCATTTGTATGTATTTCTGGTACGATTACCGATGGACACCGTTTCTTGAGAGAAGCGGAACAAAAGGGAGTCTCTGCAATTGTGATGGAACATCTTCCGATTCAATTGACAGAAATCCATTTAAACCATATGACCATTGTATTAACAGAGGATAGCAAAAAAGCGCTTGCCTGTATGTCCGCAAACTATTTTGCTCATCCAGACCGAGAGATGATGGTAATTGGAATTACAGGCACAAAGGGAAAAACTACAACTGCACATATGATAAAAGCAATTTTGGAGGCGGATGGCAGAAAAACTGGAATGATTGGAACGATGGGAAGCTATATTGGTTCCCAAAAAATTCCTCTGCTTCATACAACGCCTCCTTCTTATGAAGTATATCGGCTGCTGCGTCAAATGGCAGAAGAAGGCTGTAAGTATGTCGTAATGGAAGTTTCTTCCCAGGGATTAAAACTGTCTCGTGTATGGGGAATTCAGTTTGCAGCTGGAATTTTCACGAATATTTCTACCGATCATATCGGAGTAGGAGAACATCGAAACTTTGAAGAATACTTATATTGGAAAAGCCGCCTATTCTGTCAATGTGAGGTTGGAATTATAAATCAAGATGAAACATTTCATGAAAAAATGGAAGAGGGTCATTTCATTCCATTTCTTCATTTTGGAATGGAATCCAATGCAGATTTTTATTTTGATACAATAAAACAGGAAAAAAGAAATGGCTTTTTAGGACTTTCTTGTAACTTAAAAGGAAGGGTTTCGTTTTCTTGTGAAATTGGAATGCCTGGACGATTTAATGCCTATAATGCATTGGCTGCCATTGCAGCTGCCATTTATTTTGGCTGTAGTCCATCTGCGATTTGCGATGCTCTTTTCAATATTCGTGTAAAAGGGCGGACGGAATTAATTCCAGTAAACGGGGACTATCATTTGATGATTGATTATGCCCATAACGCAGTAAGCTTGGAGAGTTTATTAAAAATGCTGCGCAGCTATGAGCCAGGAAGAATTGTATGTTTGTTTGGGTGTGGAGGAAACCGTTCCCGTTATCGGCGTTATGCAATGGGAAAAATCAGTGGTCAGTATGCCGATTTTTCCATTTTGACAGAAGATAATTCCAGAGAGGAACCTCTGATGGAAATTATAAAAGATATTATTGAAGGAATGCATCAGACGAACGGAGAATATATTGTAATTCCGTCCAGAGAGGATGCAATCTATTACAGTATCAAATATGCCCTACCAGGTGATATGATTGTTTTAGCTGGGAAAGGGCATGAAGACTATATGGAGCAAAATGGACATCGCATTCATTTTTCCGAACATGAGATAGTCCAGAAAATTCTAAAGCGAATAGCAAATGAGCCAGAAAGGAATCAATAAAAAATGTTAAATATTACGGTAAATGATATTGTAAAAGCAGTAAATGGAACGCTGCTGTGCGGAGATGGAACACAGATTATTGAACATATTAGTATTGACTCTAGAAGCAGCCAGGGAAACGATATTTTTGTTCCAATTATTGGTGAAAAAGTGGATGCGCATCGATTTATTTCTCAGGCGCTGGAAATTGGTTGTGCTGCAACGTTAACAAGCGAGCATGAGCAGATGACGGGACAAAAAGCTTGGATACGGGTGGAGGATACGATTGATGCATTGCATGAAATTGGACGTTTATGCCGAAGCAGAATCCAAATTCCTGCGGTTGGTGTGACGGGAAGCGTTGGAAAGACGACAACAAGAGAAATGATTGCCACCGCACTTTCTGCACAGAAAAAAGTATTCAAAACGAGTAAAAACTATAATAGTTCCGTTGGACTTCCAATTACACTTTCTGAAATGACAAATGAAGATGACATTGCAGTATTGGAGCTGGGAATGAATGTACCTGGAGAACTTGGAACGATTTCCGATCTGGCAAGTTTGGATATGGCAGTGCTGACCAATATTGGAGTGGCACATATTGAATATTTTGGAAGTCAGGATGAAATCTGTAAAGAAAAATATACGATTACAAAGGGATTTCATGGAAAAGGATTATTGTTTATTAACGGAGATGATCCACTGCTTGTGAAATATAAAGATTTGACAGGATATCCTTATATACTTTACGGAACAGGGAAAGATTGTGAATATCGTGCGGAAAATATCCGAACAGTGGCAGGCAAATACCAGTTTGATTTTGTACATAAAGATCAAACGGTTTGCGTGACTCTGTCGGTACTTGGACATCACAATGTATTGAATGCGACGGCTGCACTTGCAGTAGCGGATCAAGTCGGTGTAGATGTCAAAGTGGCAGCAAAAGCATTGGAATCGTTTACTGGATTCCAGAATCGTCTTCAGCGTTACGAGATTCATGGATATACGGTAATTGATGATACGTATAATGCAAGTCCTGCGTCGATGAAGGCAGGGCTGGAAGTGCTTGCCAATTATTCTGCATCGGGAAGGAAAATTGCCGTGCTGGGAGATATGTTTGAATTGGGAGAAAATGCGCCGCAATATCATTATGAAGTTGGGGCATTTGCAGCAAAACTGCCGTTGGATCAGATGCTGTTAGTTGGAACCAATGCAGCGTTTATTGGGAAAGCAATGAAGGAAGCAAATGCAGCATGTGAAGTGTTAGTAATGGAACAAAAAGAAGATGCCGCAGCCTATTTGGGCGATCATGTACAAAAGGGGGATGTGGTATATATAAAAGCATCCAACGGAATGAAACTAAAGGAAATTACAACTTATTTACAGTCAAAGGGGAAATAGTATTGTATGCAAATGTGATTGTGGATATTACACAGGAACAATTGGATCGAGTTTTTCAATACCTGATTCCCGCTTCCATGCATGTGGAGGCAGGGAGTCAGGTTTTAGTACCATTTGGAAGAGGAAATAGAAAAATTAGAGGATATGTGATCGAATGTACCGATCAGGCAGAATGGGATCCTGCAAAAATAAAAGAAATTTTAGAAGTTTATCCATTTCAAAAAACAGTGGAAACGCAGATGATTCAACTGGCAGCATGGATGAAACGCTGTTATGGCTCTACGATGATTCAGGCATTGAAAACAGTGCTGCCAATGCAAAAGGCAGTCAAGCCAATCGAGAAAAAATATTATGTGTTAAAACAAAAAGAAGAGGCGATCCTTGCTTTAGAAGAGGCGAAACGAAAAAAATGGAAGGCTCGCATTCGATTATTAGAAGCGTTATTGGAGTCAGAATTTCTGCCAGCCGATTTGGCGTTGGAACGGCTTCATGTTACGTCCGTCGTGGCAAAGCCATTGGAAGCAAAAGGAATTCTTTCCATTGTGACAGAAACTGCTTATCGAAATCCGATTCATTCGATTTCATTGGAACAGAAAAAAGTAAAATTAAATGAAGAACAAAGCCAAATCGTGTCTTCGATTTGTCGTGCATTTGACCAGGGAGAAAGAAAGCCATCCTATATTCACGGAATTACTGGAAGTGGAAAGACGGAAGTGTATATGGAAATTATTGCACATGTACTAAATCAAAATCGTCAGGTCATTGTGCTGATTCCAGAAATTGCGCTCACGTATCAGACCGTTATGCGGTTTTATCAACGGTTTGGCAATCAGATTTCCATTTTAAATTCAAGGCTTTCTCCAGGAGAACGATTTGATCAAATGGAACGGGCAAGAAACGGAGAAATTCAAGTTATGATTGGTCCTCGCTCTGCATTATTTACTCCATTTGCAAGACTTGGATTGATTGTAATCGATGAAGAACATGAGGCAGCTTATAAAAGCGAATATTCTCCAAAGTATCATGCCAGGGAAACAGCAATTGAGCGAGCTCGTCTTTGTGATGGAATGGTTGTAATGGGGTCTGCAACTCCATCAGTAGAAGCTTATTATAAAGCGAAAACTGGCAAGTATCGTCTTTATCAGTTGAGAAAACGAGCAATAGAGAAAAGCCAGTTGGCAGACGTATCAATTGTCGATTTAAGGGAAGAATTAAAACAGGGAAACCGCTCAATTTTCAGCAGACAATTAAAAGAGATGATGGAAGAACGTTTGGAAAGAAAAGAACAAATCCTCTTGTTTTTAAATCGGAGGGGATATTCAGGATTTGTTTCTTGTCGTTCTTGTGGAAAGTCCATTGGATGCCCGCATTGTGATGTATCGTTGACTTCTCATAGAGATGGAAGTTTAGTTTGCCATTACTGTGGATATTCCATTCCAATGCCCGAGAGATGTCCGTTTTGTGGTTCTCCCTATATTGCAGGGTTTGGACTTGGAACGCAAAAAGTAGAAGCACTGACGGCGCAGGAATTTCCAAATGCCAAAATTTTACGTATGGATTTGGATACTACTTCCAAAAAAAATGGACATCAGGAAATTTTGGAACAATTTTCCAATGGAGAAGCGGATATTTTAATTGGAACGCAAATGATTGTAAAAGGGCATGATTTTCCAAATGTAACATTAGTTGGGGTGTTAGCTGCCGATTTATCCCTTTATTCTGGAGATTATCGGAGTGCGGAACGAACCTTTCAACTATTAACACAGGCGGCAGGACGGGCAGGACGGGCAGAAAAACCAGGAAATGTCATTATTCAAACCTATAGTCCAACCCATTACAGCATTTTGGCTGCGAAAAACCAGAATTATGAGCAGTTTTATGAACAAGAAATAACTTATCGGACAATGCTTCAATATCCGCCAAAGGGATATATGATGGAATTATTAATTACTTCTGACAATGAAATAGAAGCAGAAAATACAATTCATGGCTATGCGGCATTGATTCAAAACGAATATAATGGTACAATAAAGGTAATCGGTCCTACCAATGCTCTCATTGGAAAAATCAAAGATACGTATCGGAAAGTACTGTATCTGAAATCGTTAAAGGAAACTGTATTGATCGAAGCAAAAGATAGGATCGAACAACATTATCATCGAAGTTTTCCAAACGGCAGGCTTCGGATTCAGTTTGACTTCTATCAATAAAATAATTGGAGGATATTATGGGAATTAGAAATTTAAGAACAATGGGCGATGAATGCCTAAGAAAGAAATGTAAGGAAATAAAAAGCATTAGTCCAAGAATTCGACTTTTAGCAGGGGATATGTTGGATACGATGTATGCAGCGAATGGAGTTGGACTGGCAGCACCGCAGGTTGGTATACTAAAACGAATGGTTGTCATTGACGTAGATGGAGAACATCCATATATATTGATTAATCCAGAAATTTTAGAGACGAGCGGAGAACAGACCGGATATGAAGGATGTTTAAGCGTTCCAGGAAAAAGTGGAATTGTGACACGTCCAAATTATGCGAAAGTTCGTGCCACTGGTTTGGATGGAAAAGAGTTTATTTTAGAAGGAGAAGAATTGTTAGCCAGAGCAATTTGTCATGAATGCGATCATTTGGATGGTATTATTTATGTAGATAAAGTAGAGGGTGATCTCATTGATAACGAAGAACTGGAAAGAATGGAACTGGAACAAGAATAGAAAAAGAGGAGAAAAATATGCGTATTATTTATATGGGAACTCCAGATTTTGCTGTTCCAACTTTGGAGGCGTTAATTCAAAGCAAGCATGAAGTTATTGCAGTTATTACACAGCCGGATAAGCCAAAGGGCAGAGGAAAGGCAATGCAGTTTCCTCCAGTAAAGGAAAAGGCACTGGAATATGGAATTCCAGTTTATCAGCCAGTCAAAGTAAGAGAAGCTGCTTTTATAGAACAGATGAAAGAATGGAAACCAGATGCGATTGTAGTCGCAGCGTTTGGACAGATTCTTCCAAAGGCGATACTGGATTTGCCACGCTATGGATGTATCAATGTACATGCATCACTGCTTCCAAAATATCGTGGAGCAGCTCCGATCCAGTGGGTAATTATAAATGGAGAGAAAGAAACTGGAATTACAACTATGTTTATGGATATAGGATTGGATACAGGAGATATGTTAAAGAAAGCGGTTGTTCCAATTGAAGAAAAAGAAACGGGGGAAAGTCTTCATGATAAACTAGCTGCATTAGGCGGACCGTTAATATTGGAAACATTGGAAGAATTGGAAAATGGAACTGCGGTGCGTACAAAACAGGATGATACACAGAGCTGTTATGCGAAAATGCTGACTAAATCCCTCGGAGATATTGATTGGAGTCAGTCGGCAGTACAAATTGAACGGCTTATCCGTGGACTGAATGCATGGCCAAGTGCCTATACAAAATGGGAAGATAAAACATTAAAAATATGGGCAGCAGAGGTTATGGATGGAGATAAAGAAGGAGCAGCCGCGGGTGAAGTCGTGGAAAGACAGAAGAAAGCATTGATTGTTCAGACAGGAGAAGGACGACTTTCTTTAAAAGAAGTGCAGCTTCAGGGAAAAAAACGGATGGAAATTGATGTATTTTTAAGAGGATATCCGATCATGGAGGGGACAGTTTTTCATCAAGCAGAAGAAATGAGTAAGGAACCAAAATAGAAAGGATTGGTGTAATCTATGATAAATGCTTATATGTATTCTCCCTTTATGATGTATTGGGATTGGACTTATATTTTTGTTATTATTGCTGCTGTAATTTCTGCTGTTGCGTCGATGAAAGTAAATACAACATTTTCTCGTTATTCTGGCGTGCGTGCGATAAGCGGAATGACTGGAGCAGAGGCGGCGCAGCGTATTTTACGTTCGCAGGGAATTATGGATGTGCAAGTTCGTCATGTATCTGGAAATTTAACGGATCACTACGATCCACGTTCTAAAATATTAAATTTATCGGATAGTGTTTATGGATCCACGTCAGTAGCAGCAATCGGCGTGGCCGCACATGAATGTGGTCATGCAGTGCAGCACCAAGTGGGATATGCACCGTTGAATATTCGTTCTACATTGGTACCAATTGCCAACTTTGGACAAACGATTAGCTGGCCATTGATTCTAATTGGATTTTTGCTCAATGGAAGTGTAAGTCAAATGTTTTTATATGCGGGTGTGATTTTATTTTCCGCAGCGGTATTGTTTCAGCTTGTTACACTTCCCGTTGAGTTTAATGCATCGAGCAGAGCACTTCGTCTGCTTCAAGATAATGGAATTTTGGCATCGGATGAAATTGGAAAAACAAGAAAGGTATTATCCGCAGCTGCGCTGACCTATGTAGCTGGTGCAATCGGAGCAATTTTACAACTGTTACGTCTGCTGATTCTAATAGGAGGAAGAAGACGGGATGATTAATGGACGAGAAATAGTTCTGGATATTTTGCTCGAAGTTTTAGAAAAACGGGCATTTAGCCATATCGTAATAAGGCAGGCATTGGAAAAATACGGATATTTGAGTAAACAAGAACGAGCATTTCTTTCCCGTTTGGCACAGGGCTCTGTGGAACGAAAAATAGAATTGGATGCTCGAATTAATCAAGTATCTTCGGTTAATGTTATGAAAATGAAGCCAGTCATTCGCAATATTTTGCGGATGACGGCATACCAGTTGGAATATATGAATCAGATTCCTGATCGTGCCGCCTGTGATGAAGCAGTACGGCTTGCAGTAAAACGTGGATTTGGAGGATTAAAAGGATTTGTAAACGGAGTATGCCGTGGAATGATTCGTAATCGTGCGGCATTTGAGAAAATAAAACAGGAGAATCTTTCCATTCAGTACTCCATGCCAGAATGGCTTATTGAGGAATGGATGAAATGGCTTCCAAAAGAAACCGTTGTGCAGATGCTGGAAGGATTCTATAAAGAACGGCCGATTTCGATACGCTGTAATACAAGCAAACAGGGAAAAGAACAGATTATTGCATCATTGGAACAGGATGGAGCAGAAGTAACCCAGGCTCCTTATGTAAAGGACGCACTTCTCTTGCACCATTATGATCGGCTGGATTATCTGGAAGCATTTCGGAATGGCTGGATTCAAGTGCAGGATGTCAGCTCCATGTTGGTTGGATTGGCAGCGTCTCCCAAAGAGGGCGATTATTGCATGGATGTATGTGCTGCTCCAGGAGGAAAGACGATCCATCTGGCAGATCAGATGAACGGTACGGGTATAGTGGACTGTCGTGATATCAGTATCGAGAAGATCATGAAAATTCAAGAAAATCAGCTGCGCTGTGGATTTTCCAATATTGTACCGATCGTTGCAGATGCAACCAAACTGGATCTTAATTCTATCGAAAAGGCAGATGTCCTAATTGCCGATTTGCCTTGCTCTGGCCTTGGAATTCTCGGAAAGAAAGCGGATATTAAATATCAGATGACTCCAAAACAGATGGAAGAGCTGGCGAAGCTGCAAAGACAGATTCTTTCCGTTGTACAACAGTATGTCAAATTAGATGGAACGTTGATTTATAGTACCTGTACGATTAATCCAAAAGAAAACATTGAAAATGTTCGCTGGTTTTTAGAACATTATCCTTATGAATTGGTTTGTTTAGAAGACTGTTTTCCTCCAGAACTGTATAGTGAAACGACAAAAGAAGGATGGATTCAGCTATTGCCAGGAGTACATGATTGCGATGGATTTTTTATAGCAAAGATGAAGAAAGTAGGGAAATCATAAATGGAGCAGAAAATAGATATAAAATCTATGTCATTGCAGCAGCTGACAGATCAGCTGCTCCAGATGGGAGAAAAGAAATTTCGAGCAGCTCAAATCTATAGTTGGATACATCAAAAATTAGTAACCGATTTTGACGAGATGACCAATCTTTCCAAAAGCACACGTGCAATGCTGAAAGAACGGTTTGAGCTGGTTTGTTTAAATCAAGTAGCCTGTAAGATTTCTTCTATGGATGGAACGAGAAAATATTTATTTGGACTATCCGATGGACATGTCATTGAATCGGTACTGATGCGGTATCACCATGGAAATTCTGTCTGCATTTCTTCACAAGTGGGATGCCGAATGGGATGTCGTTTCTGTGCATCAACGCTGGACGGTCTATCCAGAAACCTTAGACCATCGGAAATGCTGGATCAGATTTATCGAATTCAACAAGATATTGGAGAACGAGTTTCCAATGTTGTAGTGATGGGATCGGGAGAACCTTTGGATAATTATGAAAACTTAATTACTTTTCTTCATTTGCTGACCGATGGCAATGGGCTTGGAATTAGTCAGAGAAATATAACGGTTTCTACTTGTGGACTAGTACCAGAAATGTACCGATTGGCAGATGAAAATTTACAGATTACGCTTGCACTGTCACTTCATGCATCCAATAACGAAGTGAGAAAAACGTTAATGCCCATTGCAAACCGTTATGCACTTCCAGAAGTATTACATGCATGTGACAACTATTTTGAAAAAACAGGACGCAGAATTACATTTGAATATAGTTTGGTAAAGGGAGTAAATGACGGACAAAAACAGGCGGATGAATTGGCGGAATTAATTGGAAATCGAAACTGTCATATTAATTTGATTCCAGTCAATCCAATTAAAGAACGTGATTTCGTACAGACGGACGCAAAAAATGTAAATAATTTTAAAAAATTACTTGAAAAAAAACGAATAAATGTTACTATAAGAAGGGAAATGGGTCGAGATATTGACGGAGCATGTGGGCAGCTTCGTAAACGTTATATGGATCAGTTAAAGGAGGAAAATAGGGATGGAGGCATATGCACAGACGGACGTAGGAAGAATGCGGCCGATTAATCAGGATTATATATTTTATTCCATTATGCCCGTAGGGAATCTTCAAAATCTATTCGTAGTGGCAGATGGAATGGGGGGACACAACGCAGGTGAATATGCATCGTGGTATACCGTGGAGACATTGGTACAACTGATCCGTGAATCAAAAGAACAAAATCTTTATGAAATACTTGCTCAATCGATTCAGGAAGTAAATCAACGACTAATCCGAAAGTCATATGAAGAAGATCGACTGAGAGGAATGGGTACAACATTGACACTAGCTACAGTGGTAGATAAAACTTTGTATGTAGTAAATATTGGAGATAGCAGAACTTATTTAATTAATGAACAAGAGATTCGTCAAATCTCACAGGATCATTCACTTGTGGAAGAGATGGTGAGAGAGGGAATCTTTGAACGTGGTTCAGAACAGTATCAATTAAAGAAGAACATTATTACAAAAGCAATTGGTGTAGAGCTTGCATTAAGACCTGACTTTTTTGAAGTCGAGTTAAAAGAAAACGAACATTTGCTGCTCTGTTCGGATGGTCTCACAAATATGGTAGAAGACTCTGAAATTTGGAAGATTGTGGAACAGCCCATTTATATTGAGGAACGAGTACATCAATTGATTGAAATGGCAAATACAAATGGTGGTAAGGATAATATTGCAATTGTTCTTGCAGACCTGGATTAAGGAGTGGCGAATATGTTGCGTATAGGAATGTTTCTGGCAGATAGATATGAAATTGTAGAAATGCTTGGTGCGGGTGGAATGGCAGAAGTTTACCGTGCCAAATGTCATAAATTGAATCGTTTTGTAGCATTAAAGGTATTAAAACCAGAATTTGCTGCGGATAAAGTTTTTGTGACAAAATTTCGGATGGAGGCTCGTTCCGTAGCCTGCCTAACACATAACAATATCGTTGGAGTGTATGATGTAGGGGAAGACAAAGGAATTCATTTCATTGTAATGGAGTTTGTAGACGGAATTACATTGAAAGATTATATATCTAGAAAAGGTAAGCTGACGACAAAAGAAACGATTGGTATCTCGCTTCAGGTTGCACAGGGATTGGCAGCAGCTCATGCAAATCATATTATACATAGAGATATAAAACCGCAAAATATTATGATTTCCAGAGAAGGAAAGGTAAAAGTGACGGATTTTGGAATTGCACGTGCAATTACCGATGAGACAACGAATATGTATACCGCAATGGGATCGGTTCATTATATTTCTCCAGAGCAGGCACGGGGCGGTTATTGTGATGAACGAAGCGATATTTATTCTCTTGGTATTACAATGTATGAAATGGTGACAGGAAGGGTACCATTTGAAGGAGACAATACTGTTTCTGTGGCAGTAGCCCATATTAATGATGCATTGATACCGCCAAGTTATTATAATCCATCCATACCAGTGGCTCTGGAACAGATTATTTTTAAATGTACTCAGAAAAAACCTGAGAGAAGGTATTTAACTTGTTCTGAATTAATTGGAGATTTAAGAAAAGCAATCTCCATGCCAGAAAGAAACTTTGTAGAAAGCGTACCAGAATCCTACAAAGGCGATACAATTATGATTACCGATGGAGATGTTAATCGTATTCGTCGTAACACAGATCAAGTGGCAGAACAAGAAGAAAATCCATATAGTGAGCAAGAAGCAGAGACCTATATGGAAGATTCTATGGAAGAAGATAGAAAGTATGCAATAAAAAGAGAATCAGAAGATGAAAATGAAATTGAGCATACGCTATTTGATAAGGTGATTTTTTGGGTAGGTATTACATTTGCAGTAATCTTACTAATCTTATTGATTTATATTGTTGGTACACTTGCAGGATGGTTTGGCAATATGACAATTATTTCTAATTCATCTACTGAAACAAACCAAGAACAATCATTAAATCAGAAACAAACAGTAATGCCAAATGTACTTGGAAAAACAAAAGAAGAAGCAGAAGAACTGTTAAAAGAAAATGGATTGGAATGTTCCATCCAAGGACAAAGAGAATATTCAGAAGAATATCCAGAAGATACAATATGCAAACAAGAATTTAAAGAGGGAACCGTTATTAATAAAAATACACGAGTGAAACTTGTAGTAAGTCTTGGAAATAAAAAGTATTCCATTAGTAATAGGCTAATTGGAATGACGAAACAAGAATTAGAAGAAGAATTAGAAGAATATGAAATAGACATTGATTATGAATATGAAGAAGATTCAGATGCAGAACCAGGTACAGTAGTTCGTTTGGATCCAAGTTCAGGAGAGTTAAAGTCAGGAGATAAACTGAAAGTCTATCTTGTAAAGGAGCCAGATGAAGTGACAGTTCCAGATGTAACTGGAAAGACAAAAGAAAAAGCAGAAGAGGCGTTAGAACGAGTAGGATTAAAGTTAGGAGCTGTAACAGAAGAATACAGTAATACCGTAGATAATGGATTGGTTTGCGATCAAAGTCCGAACGCCAATACGAAAACAGAAGAAGGTACGGAAGTAGATATTGTAATCAGTAAGGGAGCAAATACAACGGCACAGGAAATCACAGTGCCAAGAGTAATTTTCCTAACACAAGAAGAAGCAGTGCGCAGATTGAAAGAGCTGGGGCTTAAAGTTGTGGTAGAAGAAAAGGCAGATCGCTGGGTACAAAAGGGATATGTAATCGATCAAGATCCAGCAGAAGGAGCTACGTTAAGAGAGGGAAGTACCATTACAATTGAAGTAAGCAGCGGCAGTGCTGGGGTAGAGACTTCAACGGAACCATCTGCATCGGAGAGTATAACATCTTCCGAAGTACCAACTCCATCCTCTTCGGTAACGCCATCTTCCTCCTCTGTATCGCCTGAAAGTATGATTCTTACCAATGATTTTTACTCTATGAATCAGGCTCAGATCACAGCAAAATTACAGGAAATAGGAGTTGGAGGCGTGATTCAAATGCAGTTTTATAATACCGTTCCTGCTGGGCAGGTAGCTTGTATTTACCGAGGAAATGAAGAATTAAGACCAGGAGCAGTATTTACTCGTGGTGAGACGGTACGTGTGATTATTAGCGGAGGTCCAGAACCAGCGAATTGGGATGATGTAAAAGAATCTACAACGGCAATCGTACCAGCTCCTGTGAATTGAGTAAGACTATTTCTACAAAGAAAAGGGGTTGTTGCGAATGCGATAGCTCCTTTTCCTAATTATGAATGGAGGATGTATGAGAGGAAAAATCGTCAAAGGCATTGCTGGATTTTATTATGTCAATGCAGAAGATGGAACGTTATACGAATGTAAGGCAAAGGGAAAGTTCCGAAAAGATAAGAAAAAACCGTTAGTTGGAGATTTTGTCCGAATTCAATGTTTGGATGAAAAAACAGGTAATATTGAAGAATTACTTCCAAGAAAAAATGCATTAGTCCGTCCAGCCGTTGCAAACATTGATCAGGCACTTGTTGTATTTGCCGCCGCATCTCCAGAGCCAAATCTAAATTTGCTCGATCGATTTTTAGTTACAATGGAGAGCCAGGCAATTAAAGTGATCATTTGTTTTAATAAAATCGATTTAGTCGCAGAAGAGGAAATTCAGCGTCTAAAAAAAATTTATGAGCCATGCGGATACGAATTACATTTGATTAGTGTACAAGAAGAAGCAGGATTGGAAGAATTGAAAACGATATTAGCTGGAAAAACAACCGTTTTGGCAGGACCATCGGGAGTTGGAAAATCGACTTTAATGAACTGGCTCCATCCAGAAGCCAAGATGGAAACGGGAGCGGTCAGTGAAAAAATCCAAAGAGGACGCCATACAACAAGACATTCCGAATTTTTTTGTATAGGAGACAATACGTATTTACTAGATACGCCAGGATTTAGTTCCATTTTTGTGGAGCAGTACGAACCAGATGAGTTAAAAGATTATTTTCCAGAATTTGCCTCATATGAAAAAAACTGTAAGTTTATTGGATGTGTTCATGTAGGAGAAACGGTATGTGGTGTCAAACAGGCAGTACAAGAAGGCAAAATTAGTCAATCCCGCTATAATAATTACGTATTATTTTACCAAGAATGTAAGCAAAAGAAACGATATTAAACGATAGAGGAAATGAATAAAATGAAGGTGTTAATTGTTTTAGGAGGAACACTATCCGATCCTTTTTTAAAAGAGATGTATGAAACTTATCAGGCAGATTATGTGATTGTAGCAGATGGGGCATTGGAAGTTATGGATCGGACTGGACTCTGTTTCCACTCCTTAGTGGGAGATTTTGATACGGTCGCTCCAGAACTACTGCAAAAATACGAACATCGTCTCGGACTGTATGTGGAGCGGCATATTCCAGAGAAGAATGAAACCGATTCCGAACTGGCGCTTCGGATTGCATTAAGCAAACAGCCGACGGAAATTATCATACTGGGTGCTACAGGGGGAAGAATGGATCATACGATTGGAAATATTCATCTCATGTATCAATGTATGAAGCAGGGAATTCCATGTGCAATTTATGATGAATGGAACAAAATTCAATTAATTCAAAACGAGACTGTCTTGGATAAAAAAACGAGCTATGGAACTTATGTCTCATTTTTGCCGTTTTTCGAATCGGCACAGGGAGTTACATTGAAAGGATTTCGTTATCCTCTTACAGATGCAAACTTGGAAAAAGGTACAACGTTGGCAATCAGCAATGAAATAGAAGCAGAGAGTGCGAGTGTAGTAGTGGAGAAGGGAGTTTTGATTTGTATTGAGTCAAAAGATCCATCAAAGTCGGTTTAATTTGAAAGGGTTGGTAAGATTATGAGACAGAAGAAAATTGCAGTTATACAAGATCTTGCAGGAATCGGAAGATGTTCGCTTACTGTGGCGCTGCCAATTATATCGGCGATGAAAGTACAGTGCTGTCCAGTAATTACTTCGATATTATCCAATCATACAGGATTTTCTCATTGCTATTTGGATGATTATACCGATAAAATGCCAGAATACATTCGTCATTGGAAACGGTTAGGAGTAGAGTTCGATGGAATTTACAGTGGATACCTGAGCTCGAAAAAGCAATTGGATATTGTAATGGACTTTTTTCAATATTTCTCCAAAAATAATCCAGTTATTATTATCGATCCAATTATGGGAGATCATGGAAAACTCTATCAAAACTTTGATGAAGAAATGTGTGAGGGAATGAAGCAGTTAGTCCGCCAGGCCAGTTTCATTACTCCTAATTTAACGGAGGCATGTAAATTGGCAAACGTTCCTTATAAAGAAAAATGGCCAAGAGAGGAGCTGTTTTCCCTGGCAGATCGGCTGCATGAACTCGGACCGAAGAAAATAGTTATTACAGGAATCAAACAGGGCAGATTTATTAGCAATCTGCTCAGTGAAACAATGGATAAAGAACAAGAAAATAACGCAGTTTTAGTAAAAAAGAAACTGATGAGAAGTCGTCATGTTGGGGTAGACCGACCTGGAACAGGAGATATTTTTACCTCCATATTGGCAGCAGGAGCAGTGCAAAATCATGACTTAGAAACGGATATAAAAAAGGCAGTTCGGTTTATTCAAAAATGTCTGGAACGTTCAGAACAACTCAATATTCCAGTGCAGGAGGGAGTTTGTTTTGAAGAGTTATTAACAACATTAAAATAAAAACCGAATTTCTTAAAAAAGAAGGAGGAGGTATCGTCTTGTACGACAGATTTATGAAAAAAAGGAGATTGTTATGGATTGGTTTGGCTTTTATACTATTGATTAGTACAGGATGCAGTCAAATTCGGGTTTCCACTAATAGTGAGTGGATGATGAAACTGGACGAAGCTGTGCTAGAAAAAGAAGAAGTGCGAACCATTGCATTAACCCAAAGTAGTTTGTTTCAACAGTTTTATATTCCATTGACAGGCAGTGAATTTTGGAACCAATTAACAGAAGAAAATCAAACATTTGAAACGTATGCAAAAGATACGATTGTGTTTGAAGAAGCAGCAGCAATCACGATTTTAAATGCAATTGCAGATAGTTGGGAATTGGAATTGACTGATTCAGAAAAAGACTTGGCAAAGCGGGCGGCGGATGAATATTACGATACGATGTCCAAAGAAGCCAAGCGATATACAGGAGCCAATCGCAGCGATGTAACCCGTCTCATTCAAAAATATGTACGGGCGCTGGATGTCATCGAACTGTTGGCAGAAGACGTCAATATGGAAGTAAGCGATAACGAAATGCGTGTTATGGACATTCAGGTTATTATTTGTTCCGATCAGGCAACGGCACAACAAGTAAAAGCACAAGTCGATGCAGGAGAGGATTTCTTATCTTTAGCAAAACAATATAGCATTGCGAATACGTATGAGTACTCGGTTCGAAGAGGAGAACTGGCAGAAGAATTGGAAAATACAGTTTTTGCAATGGATGGAGGGACTGTCACACAAGTTATTCCAGTAGGAGATGAGTTTTATCTAATCAAATGTGTAAATGATTATAATGAAACACTTTCCGAAGAAAACAGAAGCAATATTCAGCAGCAGAGAATTTATCAAATGTGGATGGATACCGCAGCAGACTTTGTATTAGATCGAAAATTAGAAATCAATGAGAGAAGCTGGAATCACTTATCTTTGGAACTAAATACGCAGGCTCAAAACACGCAGCTATTTGATATAATTGAAACCTATTTTCCTTCCATACTCCAATCCAATTAGTCTTGGTGAACCCCATTCTGTGAATATTCTGTGAGTATTATATGAAAATTTAGAGAATCCTATTGCCTTAAAGTGAACTTCAACCATTATAGTGAAAAAAAGTATCACAAAAAGGAGTGGGAAATCTTGAGAGGAAACCAATTAAGAAAAATAGTATTTCTTGCTATTATTGTTAGTATCCTGACTGCAGGATGCTCAGGAACAGAATTAAATATTACAGAATTAAATTTTATAGAGGAACTGACAAATCAACCAGTAGAAATGTTGGATGAGACTGCATTTGAGGCAGAATCCAAAAAAGGGTTGTATACAAATTTTACCGATATGGAACTCGTAAATGAAATCAACGAGCTTGGAGTGAATCATACATTGGTAAATATTGATATCGGAGACTTGTTGACCAATGGAAGAATGGAAATTCAATCGGAAGATGGCGAAAGATACCAAATCAACCGTTATCTCTTGTATATGTATGATCGAGCGTTCCAGAAATTTGCAGAAAACAATATTGTGACAACCGTTGTTCTTTTAGCCTCCCCGTGCCCTTATGAGATTGTAGAAGATAATATTGAATCTTCCTATGGAAACTTCAATATGCATTCATCCGAAGGAAGAAAATGTTTAGAAACGGTTATTTCTTTTTTGGCAGAACGGTATAGTAGAGCAGATGCAAAATACGGGCAAGTGGCAAATTGGATCGTTGGAAACGAAGTCAATAACCCGTCCGAGTGGAATGACAGCAACTTGTCGATAGAAGACTATATGAAAAACTATGCAGAATCCATTCGTATGGTATCCAATACCATTCGCAGCATTTCCCCACATTCTAGAATTTATATCTCATTGGATCATTTTTGGAATAGTGAGGTAGAAGGTCGGATTAACGCTAAACAATTCGTCAATTACCTGGCACAGCAGCTAAGCGATGTATATTGGAATGTGGCATACCATCCCTATCCATATTCCCTGTTAGATCCACAAACTTGGCTCGATCCAGTCACCTATGATGAAAATACAGAAGTTATTTCCATGAAAAATATTTCCGTATTGACAGAATATATGAAACAATTTCCAAATCCAGATGGAAGTCAGAAACGAGTTATCTTGTCCGAGGTTGGATTTCAGGGAACGGATGAAGAAATACAGGCAGCAGCCTATGTATATAGTTATTATCAAGCAGAAGCCAACCCAGATATTGATTCCCTAATACTGAATCGCCACGTCGATCATTCCGTAGAAATCGCACAGGGAGCCTACTTTGGACTCTGGAAATCCGATCCCGATCGCCATGGAGAACACCCAACAGAAAAAAGAAAACTCTGGTATGTATTCCGAGACATCGACACCGAAAAATCCGAAGAAGTAGCACAGTTCGCATTGCCAATTATCGGAGCGGAACAGTGGGCAGATGTGATAAATAATTATGCGGTATCTTAAAAGAATGAATCCTAATTTAACAAGTCGTTAGCAATTCATCCCACCTCTATAGGTGGTGGGATGAATTGCAACAAGTGTAACTCTCTCTGGAAAGAGAAGTTTTGGTCACAGAATTTCCGCTAATAATCTTTCAGAATGAGAAATAGCACGTATTACTTCATTCCATCCACTGGTTCTAATTACTCTTAAAAATTCTTCTCGAACCTCTTCGTTTGGAATAAAAACAGTTCGTGTTGTTTCATTGTAAGCAAGATATCCCAAATGAATCAATAATGTTAGTACATCATCTTTTCCGAGAAAATTTGTCATATCATTTTGAAAAGTACCTATATCAATTTGACAATTAATGTTTCCAAGCATTGCGATAATCGCATCTTTAAGTCCATCAAAATTCATGTCAATATAAACTTTTAGAGCTTCATAAGTTTCGGTATTATTCCAATAACTTTTAAACTCTTCATCTATCATGGCATCTACAATTGATTTTGGATTATAGATGTGTTTTATGTTTTTGAATTGATAGCCATCATACCATCTCTGAGCTTCAGAAAAATTCATATGATAGATTGTACATAATTCTTTTACTTCTTCTTCTGTAAAACCAACATATTGTGCCAAATGCTTTGGACTAGTCATAGAAAATTCATCAAAAATATTTAAAGCAGAATGTGTACCATATTTCTTTATAGGAAGAATTCCCGTCATATAGGCAAGTTTTACGTAGGTACGATCTTTAAAGAGATCTTTTAAAAAATCAAGATAATATTTATGCGCTTGCTTATTATCTTTATTTTCTCGAAAGATACAATCCCATTCATCAATAATAAAAATAAAGCCTCGATTAGATTGATCCTTTTGCTCAAAAACAGAAGCAAGAGCATCAGGAAGACTTGTTTCTGTTTCGTCGATCAAATTACCATAAACTTTTCTTATTTCTGCAAGAACTTTTTCTTCAATATAATTTGCCAAATTTTCGGGAGAACCAGCTTTTCTTAAAAAATGTTGAATATTTAGAAAAATTACATCATATTGATTTAAGTACTGTTCAAACTTTTCATTTTGGAAAATATTCAAATGATGAAACAAATCTTTTGAATTACAGCTTTTGTCATAATAGGCACAAAGCATATTAGCAGTCATAGATTTTCCAAAGCGTCTCGGCCTGCTTACACAAATATATCGTTTTTCCTGTTCTAGTCTTTTATTAGTAAAAGAAATGAGATTGGATTTATCTACATAAATTTCACTAGAAACAGAAATCTTAAATGCTTCATTTCCTGGATTTAAATATCTTCCCATAATTCATACACATCCTTTAAAACACATTTTTTTAATTATTATCTTGCCATAGGAAAATTATACTGTCAAGATAGATATTTTTTATTGAAAACGCCTTTGTAAAGCAGATTTATAAAGTAAATGTGGTATAAAATATGAGATTACAGCCATTTATACAGCTGATGTGTCATTTAAACAT
The DNA here is from genome assembly GCA_018712075.1 of Candidatus Fimimorpha faecalis. Taxonomy (GTDB): domain Bacteria; phylum Bacillota; class Clostridia; order Lachnospirales; family Lachnospiraceae; genus Fimimorpha; species Fimimorpha faecalis. The sequence goes on along the minus strand of DVHN01000196.1, from coordinate 28,484 downwards.
GCAAATGGTGAAAATGAAAGTAAAGATATTCCTTATGAGAACGGTGAACCCGTTGGTGAAATTATTAATGAACTAGTCCCGAAGAAAAAAGTAAACAATGAAGAAAGTACTATTGGTGTGGGTGAATCATCTCAAGGTACAACATCAAAAGTCTTTATAGGCTGGAATGGCTATAAAGTAACTGCTGATAAAACAAATCCTGATAGTATTGACTATTCATCTGAGGAATTTACAGGATTTGCAGATAAGAATACATTAATTAATGAAGCTACAGATATGATTCCTGTTTATGCTGTACCAAATATAACATTAGAATCTGACTTAGAAGAATCTCCTGCAAAAATTACTATATCACAAACTGGTATGGTAACATTAGATGCTTCTGTTTCAGAAGAAAACAAAGGCTATATTTTCACAGGATGGGAAAAAGATGGTGAAAGATTTGTAGATGAAACTGTGTATACACTTTCTCCAGAAGACTTACGTGAAGAACATACTTATACTGCTTGTTACGATGTAGTAATTACCTATAAGATACCTGTTGTTAATGAAGATGGTACAATTGGGGAAGGCTATAATGGTATCACAGATATAGTTTCTTATGGTCAGGCACTGAATGGCAATTATAGTATACAAGCAATAAATGCTGCTAAAGAGGCGTTTGATAAAACAGCAGATAAAGCATTTACGGGAAAATGGAGTACGGAAGAAAATGGAACTTCTGTATATGTAGGAACAGAAGGGATTACAAAACCATTGTCTTTATATCCTATTTCAACAGAAGCAGTTAAAATTACTTACAAGATTCCAAAAGTAAATGAAAATGGTGAAGCAATCGTTGATGAAAATGGAAAACCAACAGGTTATGATAACTTTACTACAAATATACCTTTAGGATTAGCATTGAAAGATGGATATGATGATGAAGCTAAATTACTGGTAGAAACAAGAATGTCAAAAGGTGAATACATGTTTAGTGGTGATTGGACTACAAAAGAAGGTAGTGAAGAGGTATATGATAGAACAGCTGCAATAACAGAAAGTATTACCTTGTATCCAATTTTGAAAGAAGCAGTTACAATTACTTATAAAATTCCAGCAGCGGATAATACTGGTAAAGCAGTAATTGGTGATGATGGTACATCTACGAATGGATATGATGATTTTCAAGTAAGGATTCCTAAGGGAGAAACCATTAGTGATACTTATGATAAAGAAGCTAGTCTTGAAGTTGCAGAGGTCTTAGAAGATACTGGTTGGGTATTTACTGGTGACTGGACTGCAACAGAAGGTAGTGAAGAGGTGTACAAAGATGCGACCAATGAAAATAAGACGTTATACCCAATTTTGAAACATGGTAAGTATATTCCTGTTTATTTTAATATGAGTGATACTGTTTACAGTATAGGAATGGTAAATGATGAAGTGAATGGAGGTTTTATATTCCCAAAAGAGACTGTATTATTAACAACTACAAATGCATCTACAAGAGGAGCAACTAGTATAGATGGTAGAGTTGTTTCGGCACAGTTTGTTGGGTACAGTTTAGTTACGATTGATAGTAATGGAAATCGTACAAGTGAGAAATTATATAAAGCTGGAGAGACACTTTCTCAAACAAATTTAGACAGTTATGATGATGATACCCATCGTATTTATGCAGTATGGACTCAGATTCAAAATATATCAGGTGCAAGTATTTATCAAAATAAAGATGGATCACAGGATGGATTATTTACAGCAGCAGCAGTAAATACAAAAATTCTTGCAAATGCTGGATTGCAAAATAGTGAAGGTGCTAGTTATGATCGTCATATTTTGTATTCAAAAGATTCAAAATACTTAATAGTTAATACGGATAAAGTGACTTGGAATAATACATTATACAAGCAATATTTTGACAAAGACTTTGTGCCAGATGAAAATTGGAGTATTTATACTTCCTACTTGTATAATATTAGTAGTCCTTTAGATCAATATGGAGTATGCCCATATCTTAGTTTCAATTATAAAAATGATAATGGAGCTAATGGAGTTGGTAATTTCCGTGACGAGGATAATCAAACTGTCGAGTATACTCTTGAAGGTGTAGCTAAAGAATTATTATCTTTAAACGAAGAGGTGCAGAAATCTTATAGTTGGTATAATTATATAGACCTAATTAAAGACTATGCCAGAGGTGGAGAAACCAACTAAAGAGTAAGTTAATTTATTGATAATAATAGATGACTAATTGAAACGTTTTACTAGGAAAGCTAGTTAGAAATATTGCAAAAGAGCTAGCTTTCCTAGATGTTATAATATGAAATTCTGATAAACAATTATAAAATGTAAAATTGGAAATTTTTTAAGTTTTCTAAAAGTATGAAAAAAGAAAAAAGTTTAGATCAGTTTTTGCATTTATGATGGTTGATTTGAAATTAAATGGAGGAAATGAGAAATAATGAAAAATATATATGAAGAACCGAAGTTGGAAGTAATAAAATTTAATATCAAAGAGACTATTATGACAATAGATGGCACTGATCCTGCGGGATCAGGAGATGCAAGTGAAATGGGGCAAGGAGGAGAAGTACCACCACCATTTAACGATACTTTCTAGTACAAACCCTGAAAAAAAGTGAAAGGATTCATTCCAATTTGGATAATGGATCCTTTCACTTTTTTACACACAAGAATATTTTTAAATTACTTCGCCAACAGCATCATAATTTGATTACTGCGTGTAATGAACTGTGTCATACGATCTGGAGTTAAGGTACCGTGTGCCAATGCTGCCAGGTCATAGAGTTGTTCGCAGAAGGTGTTGATATTGTCGGAATCTTTATGGTTTAGAACGTATTGTACGAGGTCATGGTTGATGTTCAGGACGAGTGTTTCGCCTGGGGTTCCGAGATCCATACCTGCCATTCCGTACATTTTCATCATTTCTTGCATACGTCTGCTTTCTTCCGACGTTGTCATCATGGAAGCGATGGAACTGTCTTTGAGACGTTCTACTTTGACATCTAGTTTGTCGTTGTTTAATGCTTTTTTGAAGACTTCGGTTAATGTTTCTGAGTTTGCTTTTAATGTTTCTGCATCTTCTTCCTTCACTTCTTCTTTGAGGGTGTCGGTAACTTCTGCATCGATACGCAAGAATTTCACGTCTTTGTTTTTTTGTTCCAAATGAGTGATGAACGGAGCATCGATATTATGTTTTAAAATAACGGCGTCGATGCCTTCTTTTTTGAACATATTGATGTATTGGCTCTGTTCTTTTTCATCGGTGACATAGAATACGGTATTTTTGTGTTTTTCTTCGTTTTCTTTTAATGCATCTGGAAGTGTAATATATTTGCCCTCTAAATTTTTAAAGATGATATAGTCATTCATCTTGTTGGCAAATTTTTCATCTTTTAAGCAACCGAATTTGATAAATGGGTTGATATCGTCCCAATATTTTTCATAGGATTCACGATCTGTTTTGCACATTCCGCTTAATTTATCGGCTACTTTCTTTGTAATATAATCGGAAATTTTCTTAACGAATCCATCATTTTGCAATGCAGAACGGGATACGTTTAATGGTAAGTCTGGGCAATCTATAACACCTTTTAAGAGCATTAAGAATTCAGGAATTACCTCTTTAATATTATCTGCGATAAATACCTGGTTATTGTATAATTTAATTGTTCCTTCGATCGAATCGTATTCGGTATTAATCTTAGGGAAGTACAAGATACCCTTTAAATTAAATGGATAGTCCATATTTAAATGAATCCAGAATAAAGGCTCCTTATAATCCATAAATACGTTACGATAGAATTCTTTATATTCTTCATCGGTACAATCGTTTGGATGTTTTGTCCAAAGTGGAGTTGTATCGTTAATTGGAGTTGGCTCTTTTAATTTCTTTTCTTTTACGGTTTTGCCTTCTTCATCGACTACTTCTGCTTCGGTATCGGATTCTTCCGTCTTTTCTGGTTCTACTTCTTCGTATTCTGGTTCTGCATTTGGATTAGTTAAATAGATTTCCACAGGCATGAAGGAACAATATTTCATTAATACTTCACGGGCACGGAATTCGTTGCAGAATTCGTAGCTATCTTCATTTAAATAAAGAGTAATCGTAGTACCGATTTCTGTTTTATCGCTGTCGCTCATTTCAAAATCCGTACCGCCATCGGATTCCCAATGTACTGCGGCTGCGCCTGGTTTCCAGGACAGTGTATCAATCGTAACACGATCGGCTACCATGAAAGAAGAGTAGAAGCCGAGTCCAAAATGACCGATGATCTGATCTTCGTTTGTTTTATCTTTATATTTTTCCAGGAAGTCCTGTGCTCCAGAAAATGCGATTTGATTAATGTATTCTTCGACTTCATCGGCGTCCATACCGATACCGTTATCCGTAAAGGTTAACGTTTTGTTTTCAGAATCTGCGACTACCTCAATTTTAAATTTTGTACCTTCTGGAATCGCATATTCTCCCATCATATCTAATTTTTTTAACTTCGTGATGGCGTCGCATCCATTGCTGACTAATTCACGGAAGAAAATATCGTGATCGGAATATAACCATTTCTTTATAATTGGAAAAATATTTTCACTATTAATTGATAAACTACCTTGTTTGAAAGCCATAAAAAACACTCCTTTTTTCTTTGTTTTCCTGTTGACTGATTTGTATTGTACAACTAAGAAAAAGAAATGTCAATAGAAAATTAGCACTCAAAACGCATGAGTGCTAACAATTCATAAAAACTTTAGAAATGGTTTATAATTCGATTATTTTCTCCAATCGTTTAGTTAAATATTGATCCCATAATTGATCGGCGCTGCGATCCATTGTAAATTGTTTATAAGCAGTGCCACTCGTACAGATCAGTTCTTCTTTTTTATAAACGATATTGAGAAAGAATCCATCCAATTCTGCGGGAAGGGTTGTATCAGAAAACAGTGATGCTGTATCAGAATCCGATAGCCGTAATATAATCTGAAAGGAGAGTGGAAGCTTCTTGCCTTTAATCAGAGAAAAACAAATCGGGCGCAGCTGAGACCAACGAGAAAATGGTTCCGATCCAATGGAATTCCATTCTTCTTCTGTAAAAAATTCCCTTTTTAATCTGCCATCAATATGGAAGGAATTAAAGGTGGAAATCGTGAGTTCGGATACGAGAAAAGAATCAAAAGTCTGTTCTAAAAAAAGTTGTTTTGTAAATTGGTGAAGATTAGAAATCTTTTGTGCAATCATAGGCACCTCCATGATAGGAAAATATAAATATGAAGTGATTCATCTACTTTCGTTATTATATCGTTCAGGAAGTGGAATGTCAAACAATGTTTTGACACTTGCTTGCAAGAAAGGGTGGAGAATGATAAAATACAATAAGAAATGGGCGTATTAGAAAAAGAGAAAAGGAGGTCATGGATAAGATGCGTAAGAAGCTTCCGATCGGTATCGAGAATTTTGAGGAGTTTTCGAAGGAAAATTTCTATTATGTGGATAAAACGATGTTTATAGCAGAACTTTTGAATAATTGGGGGAAGGTAAATTTATTTACTCGTCCGAGACGTTTTGGAAAATCCCTTAATATAAGTATGCTGAAATGTTTTTTTGAAATTAACTGTGAGAAGACGTTATTTGATGGAATGGATATTTTACAGGAAAAAGAATTATGCAAACAGTATATGGGAAAGTTTCCAGTAATCTCCATCAGTTTAAAAGGTGTGGACGGTTTGAATTACCAACAAGCATATGCAGCATTGCGAAGGCTGATTGGAAATGAAGCACTCCGTTTTTATTATCTATCAGACAGTCCAGAGCTATTGCCTGATGAAAAGAAAACATATCAGGCGTTGATACATGTGGAAGACGGAAAATTTACTATGGATGATGAGATGCTTGTGGACAGTTTGCGTACTCTATCGCAGCTCTTATCAAAACATTTTAGTCAGAAAGTCATTTTGTTGATTGATGAGTACGATGTTCCGTTGGATAAAGCATTTCAAGCAGGGTATTATGATGAGATGATTGTTTTGATTCGTAACTTGTTTAGTAATGCTTTAAAGACGAATGACTTTCTACAGTTTGCTGTTCTTACGGGATGTTTAAGAGTTTCTAAGGAAAGTATTTTTACTGGATTGAATAATTTGAAGGTGCATACGATTACCGATGTCAGATACGATCAATATTTTGGTTTTACAGAAGAAGAAGTGAATGGGATGCTTGCTTTTTATGGTTTAGAGTCGTATCGGGATATCATCCGAGAATGGTATGATGGGTATCGTTTTGGAAAAGTCTTGTTGTATTGTCCGTGGGATGTGCTTAATTATTGTGATGAACTGTTGGCAGACGAGGAGGCAGAGCCAGAAAACTATTGGGCGAATACAAGTGGAAATGATATGGTTCGGCGTTTTATTGATAAAGCAGATAAAAATACAAAAAATGAAATTGAGCAGTTAGTGAATGGTGGTACGATCGTTAAAAGTATAAAACAGGAATTGACTTATAAAGATATGGATGATTCGATTGAAAATGTGTGGAGTATCTTGTTGGCGACTGGCTATTTAACACAGAGGGGGCGTTTTTTCAATCGACAGTTTGAGTTGGCAATTCCTAATAAGGAAGTAAGGGAGTTGTTTATTGACCTGGTTAAAGACTGGTTTAAGGAAACAACTCGGGCGGATTGGTCAAGAATTGAGAAGTTTTGTATGGCATTTCCAAAAGGAGATGTTACAAGGATTGGAGAAATGCTACACGATTATTTATGGGATTCAATTAGCGTGCGGGATACTGCGGTAAGAAAGAATAGGAAAGAAAATTTTTATCATGGTATGCTTTTAGGGCTTTTGCAAAGCCAAGGAAACTGGCTGATCCAGTCCAATGCAGAATTAGGTGAGGGGTATAGTGACATCTCGATTTGTACATCGGAGAAAATAGGGATTATCATTGAATTGAAATATGCGGAAGATGGTAACTTGGAAAAGGGATGTGAAGAAGCATTGAAACAGATTGAAGAAAAAAAATATGCAGCTGGGCTAAAGTGGAAGGGGATGAAGAATATCATAAAATATGGGATTGCATTCTGTGAAAAGGAATGTATGGTAGTAATGGCATAAAATACCAAGTTGGTTTACAAAATATTAATTTTTTTTGGTGGTTTAACTGCGTTGACATAGAAAAGAGAGTATGGTATATTAAAACAATCGTAGAAATAAATAAAAAACTGCCAGATTAAGAAGAGTGGCAGCCAAGAAGTAGGGAGGACTTATGAAAAAAGAATGGAATGATTTATTAAATATGCTCAATTGTTCTGTATCACCATACCATACGATACAAGAGGTTATGCGTCAGTTGGAAGAGACGGGAGCGAAGGAATTAAAGGCGAAGGAAGTCTGGAAGACAGAAGCAGGTAGAATGTACTATGTAAATATTTATGGAACAACGTTAGTTGCATTTCATATTCATGAGAATCCAGATGCGGAAGATGGATTTCGGATTGGAATTGCACATACGGACTGGCCATGCTTGCGGATTAAGCCAAATCCAGATATGACGGCAGGAGGCTATCGGAAGTTGAATGTGGAAGTCTATGGCGGACCAATTTTGGCAACTTGGCTGGACCGTCCGCTTTCCATTGCTGGTCGAGTAACGTTAAAAGGAGATTCTATTTTTGCTCCAGAGGAGCGTTTGATTGATTTTAAGAGACCCGTAGTAACGATTCCGAATGTGGCAATTCATATGAATCGAGAGGCTAATAGTGGCTATAAATGGAATGCTCAGATTGATATGCTTCCAATTCTTGGTTTTGTAACGGATCAGTTGGAAAATGAAAATTATTTTTTAAATGTTTTAGCCAAAGAGTTAGGAGTGGAAGCGGATCATATATTGGATTATGATCTTTACATTTATAATGCAGAACAGGCATCCATAATTGGAATGGACGAGGATATGATTTCGGCGCCGAGATTGGATAATCTGACTTCGTGTCAAGCTTGTCTCTACGGGCTTTTAAATGGAAAGAGAAAAAATGGTGTGGATGTGATTGCTCTTTTTGACAACGAAGAATGTGGTTCTCGTTCCAAGCAAGGAGCAAATGGAGAAATGTTTGCTCATATATTGGAAAAACTAGCGTTATCGCTTGGATGGAGCAGAGAACAGTATTTGGCAAAACTATTTGGAAGCTTTATTATTTCTGCCGATGTGGCACATGCGATTCATCCAAACCATCCAGAAAAATGTGATGTTACAAATAAACCAGCAATGAATGCGGGATTTTGTATTAAAATGGAATCCAATCAGCGTTATGCAACGGATGGAAGTGCAGTTGCAGTCGTTGAGGAATTATGCAAGAAAAATCAGATTCGTTACACAAAGTTTGCAAACCGTTCCGATATTCCAGGAGGCGGTACGATTGGATCCATTTTATCCAGCTTCATACCTGCAAAAACAATTGATGTGGGAATTCCTCTCTTGGCGATGCATTCTGCCAGAGAATTAATGGCAGCCGACAGTCAATGCCAATTGAATGCATTGTTCCAGGCGTTTTTTACAGAAGAATAAATTGGATTAAAATTCTTTGACGCAAGGCGGACAAAATATGAGTTTTATCGTGTTTTTATCGAAAATAAAACTTTACAAGCAGTTACAACAATGCTATAATAAGTGGTAATGAATACTACGTGTTCTGATTATAAAGTTTGTTTCAGGAGGATTCTGATGACATATAAGATTATTGGCGATAGTTGTATGGATTTAATAGAAAAAGATAAAAAGGATGAACATATTCAATTGATTCCGCTAACGTTACAAGTGGATGACAAACATTTTATTGACGATGAGACATTTTCACAGGCGGAGTTTTTACGTGCCGTAGCAGCGAGTCCGAACTGTCCAAAGTCAGCATGTCCATCTCCAAATACATTTTTAGAAGCGTATAAAGCAACCGATGCTTCTATGATTTTTGTAATTACATTGTCTCAGCATTTAAGCGGTTCCTATAATTCAGCCGAAGTAGCAAGACAGATGTATGAAGAGGAATCCAATTGTGATGGAAAACAGATTGCTGTGATTAGTTCCGACTCTGCATCAGTAGGAGAGTCTCTGATTGGTTTCGAGATTCGCCGTATGGCAGAAGCAGGAGAAACATTTGAAGCGATTATGCAGCATGTCAATGAGTTTGTGAAATCCATGCAGACCTATTTTGTGTTAGAGAGTCTGGAAGCACTCCGAAAAAATGGACGTTTAACAGGAATCCAGGCATTTTTTGCAACTGCATTGAATATTAAACCAGTTATGGCAGCAGATTCTGGCCGTATCATTAAAAAAGATCAAGTGAGAGGCATCAATCGTGCATTAGCTCGGATGGTGGATCTTTTTGTGAAAGAAGTAAAGGATAGTGAAGATCGTGTATTAGGAATTGCACATTGTAATTGTCCGCAGCGTGCAGCATTTGTAAAAGAATTATTGTTGCAAAAGGGAAAGTTTAAAGATGTCTATATTACGAATACGGCGGGCGTAGCAACGCTCTATGCGAGTGACGGAGGAATTATTGTCTGCTGTTAATACAGAAAAACACTCGAATCTTTCAAGAAACCAAGCTTGTAAGATCCGAGTGTTTTCTTTTTCATCATTTATTTGAAGTAGGACATGGCAGCTTCATCTGCTACGACATAAACTTCTTTGTGGAATTGAAGAATGGAAGCTGGTACTTCTGGAGTAACTGGTCCTGTTAATGCACGATAAAGAGTTTCTGCTTTGTCTGCACCAGAAACAATCAGAAGAATTTTTTTCGCTTTCATAATAGTACCGATTCCCATAGAATAAGCCTGACGTGGAACATCGGCTTCGGATTCAAAGAAACGCTTATTTGCTTCAATAGTACTTGGAGCAAGGTCTACACAATGAGTAATTTTTGCAAAATCGGAAGATGGTTCGTTAAAACCGATATGTCCATTATGTCCCATACCTAAAACTTGGATATCTACACCGCCTAATGATTCAATTAATGCTTCATAGTCTTCGCATGCCTGATCTGGGTTATCGGTTAAACCGTCTGGAACATGAGTACATTCTTTACGAATATTAACATGGTCGAATAAGTTAGTATTCATAAAATAGCGGTAACTCTGTTCATTTTCTGGAGCCAATCCTCGGTATTCGTCTAAGTTTACACTCATAACTTGAGAGAAATCCAAATTGCCAGCTTCGTACCATTCGACTAACTTTTTATACATTCCAATTGGGGAAGAACCAGTTGCCAAACCTAATACGCTGTCTGGCTTTAATATAATCTGGGAAGCTAAAATAGTAGCTGCCTTTAAACTCATTGCGTCATAATCTTTTGTTTTGTAAATCTTCATTTTTCCTGATGGTTACTAAAAATAGACGTGGAATGTCGTTTGTATCTATTTTTGTAACGTTCTCCTTTCTTATGTTTATAGTTTCTTTATTATACCATATTGGGATAGGATAGGAATTCCAATATGGGTGAATCCAGGAAATTTCTTAAACGTATGTAAGAAAGTGGATTGCATACAATTGTAATGTTTGACTAATTCTTATGTCTAATATACCATAGAGTTATGGAAAAAGCAATGAAATAAAATGGAATAAATTAGTGAATATGCCAAAAATACAAAAGAAAGGGACGAAAATGCAAAGAAATAATTGGTTATGAGCAAATAGAAAACGGAACGATCCATCTATTGGAAATGTGGATCGTTCCGTTTTTGACTATTTTGAAAGCCGTTATCTGTTTAAACCAAATCTGCAATGGAATAAATTAATTGTTCAGAAGAATTCCAATCTAAGCAAGGGTCGGTAATGGATTTTCCATAGATATGTTCTCCCACTTTTTGAGACCCTCCTTCAATATAGCTTTCGATCATAACTCCTTTTACGAGGCGAGCGATATCAGGATTATGTCTGCGGCTGTGCATGATTTCTTTTACAATACGGATTTGTTCCATATGTTTTTTGTTGGAATTAGAGTGGTTTGCATCTACGATACAGCTTGGATTTTTTAAATCACGTTCGTTGTACATTTGAAGCAGTAATTCCAAATCTTCATAATGATAATTTGGAATGGATTGTCCATGCTTGTTGACAGCGCCACGTAAAATAGTATGAGTTAATTCATTTCCTGTTGTCTGTACTTCCCATCCACGGAAAATAAAATCGTGTGGATGCTGTGCTGCATAGACAGAATTTAACATAACGGAGAAATCTCCGCTTGTTGGATTTTTCATACCCGCTGGAATGTCGAATCCGCTTACTGTTAAACGATGCTGTTGGTTTTCGACAGAACGAGCGCCAACTGCGACGTAAGAAAGTACATCGGAAAGATATCTCCAGTTTTCAGGATAGAGCATCTCATCTGCGGCAGTCAATCCGCTTTCTTCAATGGCACGCATATGCATCTTGCGGATTGCGATAATTCCTGCCAGCATATCTGGCTTTTTTTCAGGATCTGGCTGGTGAACCATTCCTTTATAACCTTCTCCTGTTGTACGAGGTTTATTGGTATAGATTCTTGGAATCAGTACAAGACGATCACTGACTTTTTCCTGAACTTTTGCAAGGCGATTGACATAATCACAAACAGCATCTTCATTATCCGCAGAACATGGACCGATAATAACTAAAAACTTATCACTTTGTTCAGTGAAGACATCACGAATCAAAGCGTCTCTTTCTTTCTTTGCAGCTATAATGCTGGAAGAAAGTGGGTAAGCTTCCCGAATTTCTGCCGGAGACGGCAATCTTTTTATAAATTTGAATCCCATAATCATACTCCTCTGTTTTTAAAATTCACTTTACTATTATAAAGTAATGAATTTGGTGTGTCAATAGAAAAGAAAAATAAAACTAGGAGTGGTTAAAAGAGGGAGGTTGGAAAAAATAGAGGAATAATAGAACTATAATTGCTTCGTTATGGAATAAAATAGGAAAAAAGAGGAAGATTAATAGCAAAAGGAATCTTTCTTGAGATTTCTTTTGGATGTTACAAAAATGAAAGAATAGGAGGTTACCGATTATGATGCTAATTTTGATTGTCGTATTGGTTGCCCTGTTGGCATCTTGGATCTTTTGCCAGGGGCTTGCTCTTGCAGCAAAGGAGGCGGAGAAAATTAGTGAAGCATGGGAAATAGAAGAAGAAAAAAAGAGAGAATTGGATCCAATTGAAGCGCATTTTAGTTCGGATGAAAGCTATTAACTTGATTAGTTTGGAATAGCGGAATGAAAGGAACCTCTTTACGAGATTTGTTCTTTTCTGTTATAATTAGAAGGAAATAGGAATAAGATCGTATTTCCTGTATGTCGTCAATCAGCTGGAGGTAGTTTCCTCTGTGCTGATTGACGCTTTATAATTACGTTTGTAAATCGAGCATAAAAGTTAATTAGGAGGAATGAGATGAAATCATTAGTACTTGCAGAAAAGCCATCGGTAGCAAGAGATATTGCGAGAGTGCTGCATTGCAGTAAGACAATCCATGGCGGAATCGAGGGTGAAACATATATTGTAACTTGGGGATTGGGACATCTTGTTACGTTGGCAGATCCAGAAAAATATGAGGAACGTTATAAAACTTGGAAAATGGAAGATTTGCCAATGATGCCGAATCCATTAAAGTTAGAAGTGATTTCTCAAACGGCAAAACAGTATTCAGCAGTGAAAGCGTTGCTTCATAGAATGGATGTAAAAGAAGTGATTATTGCAACCGATGCTGGAAGAGAAGGAGAACTTGTGGCAAGGTGGATTTTGGAAAAGGCACAAAATAAAAAACCAGTCAAGCGGCTCTGGATTTCTTCTGTCACCGATAAGGCAATTAAAGAAGGATTCTCCCATTTGAGAGATGGAAAAGAGTATGAAAACTTATATCGTGCAGCACTGTGCCGTGCACAGGCAGATTGGCTTGTTGGGATTAATGCAACGAGGGCGTTAACTTGCAAATATAATGCACAGCTTTCTTGTGGACGTGTGCAGACTCCAACTTTAGCGATGATTGCAAAAAGGGAAGCGGAAATTAAGCAATTTCGTCCGCAGTCCTATTATGGGCTAACTGCAATTTGCAGTTTACAAGAAGATGGGAATCCAACTCAGATTCAGTTGAATTGGAAAGATACAAAGTCAGGCACTTCCAGTACATTTCAAAAAGAAAAAATAGAAGCAATAAAAAAGGAACTTGATAAAAAATCGGCAGTTATTATACAGTTATCGAAGACAAAGAAAAAGACATTTGCTCCGCTTTTATATGATTTAACCGAATTACAGCGAGAGGCAAATAAGCGTTATCAGTATTCTGCAAAACAAACGTTGAACATTATGCAAAGGCTTTATGAAACGCATAAGGTTTTAACATATCCGAGAACGGATTCCCGTTATTTAACAAGTGATATTGTGCCAACGATAAAAGAACGGTTGAAGGCATGTGGAGCAGGGCCTTATAAGAGTTTAGCTGGAAAGTTAATGAATAAACCGATTTCATCCAATGCATCTTTTGTAAACAATGCAAAAGTCAGTGATCACCATGCGATTATTCCAACGGAGCAGTTTGTACAATTGGATCGTATGAGTATGGAGGAGAGAAGAATTTATGATCTTGTAGTACGGCGATTTCTAGCAGTGTTATATCCAGCCGCAGAATATGAACAGACGTCATTACAGGCACAAATTGGAAATGAGACGTTTACCGCAAAGGGAATGGTTTTATTAGAAAAAGGATGGAAAGAAGTTTATGATACGATGGAAGAAGAAGCGTTGCAGTCCATTCCAAGTTTGGAAAAGGGAATGAAACTTTTGGTGCGTCAACTGACAATCACAGAGGGGAAAACAAAACCGCCTGCCTATTTTACAGAGGCAACGTTGTTGTCTGCAATGGAAAATCCAGTTCAATATATGCAGGATACGAGTCAGAAAAATGTGCAGATTTTGAAAGAAACGGGCGGACTTGGAACGGTGGCAACGAGAGCCGATATTATTGAAAAATTATTTCACAGCTTTTTTTTGGAAAAGAAGGGGAACGAGATTCATATTACTTCCAAAGCAAAACAGTTATTGGATCTGGTTCCAGAAGATTTAAGAAAGCCAGAATTGACTGCTGACTGGGAATGGAAGTTGGCGCAGATTGCAAAAGGAAATCGAGATTCCCGACAGTTTATGAAAGAAATCCGCAGTTATGCAGCCGAGTTAACGGATGAGATTAAAGCAGGAGAAAAAACATTCCGATACGATAATATTACAAATAAAAAATGCCCCAATTGTGGAAAACGGTTGTTGGCAGTAAATGGGAAGAATAGTAAAATGCTTGTCTGCCAAGATCGGGAATGTGGTTACCGAGAAGTCGTTTCTCGTACTTCCAATGCAAGATGCCCCGTGTGTCATAAGAAAATGGAATTGGTTGGAAAGGGAGAAAACAGTATGTTTACTTGTGTATGTGGTTATCGGGAAAAACTTTCTAAGTTTCAGGAACGGCGAGAAAAGGAAGGAAAGAATGTTAGTAAAAAGGACATTGAGCGGTATATGAAAAAACAAAAGACGCAAGAAAAACAGTCGGTAAATTCTGTATTTGCAGATGCTTTAAAAAATATTAAATTGGATTAATATAGTTGTCATACTTTTTTTCGTTGGATGGTACAATGTAATAAAGAAAAATCTGGAGAAATTTATGAATCGAATCCTTTCTTTTCTGGCAGCAGTCAGTCTTTGTACATACTTATGGCATCCAGCTTTGCCAGAAACTCTTTCTGCTGGAGATTTGAATACGGAGGCTGTAGATCAGGCGGCCGAGGTGGCAGCGCAGACGCCACAGTTTGACCTGACTGCACCGTCTTCCATACTAATGGAGGCAAGTACGGGTACTGTGATTTACGAGGAACAGGCAGATCAGCGGTTAAGCCCTGCGAGTATTACAAAAATTATGACGCTTATTTTAATTTTTGATGCATTAGAAAATGGAACGATTACATTGGAAGAAGAAATAACGACAAGTAATTATGCAAAGTCAATGGGCGGTTCACAAGTCTTTTTGGAAGAGGGAGAGAAGCAAACGGTTGATACGATGATGAAATGCATTGTAGTGGCTTCTGCAAATGATGCATCGGTTGCAATGGCGGAACGAATTGCAGGAAGCGAAGCAGAGTTTGTCAATCGTATGAATGAACGGGCAGCAGGACTTGGAATGACAAATACCCATTTTGAAGACTGTTGTGGTTTGACAGACTCGGATAATCACTATTCTTCTGCAAGAGATGTAGCGATTAT
This sequence comes from Candidatus Fimimorpha faecalis, assembly GCA_018712075.1. Classification (GTDB taxonomy): domain Bacteria; phylum Bacillota; class Clostridia; order Lachnospirales; family Lachnospiraceae; genus Fimimorpha; species Fimimorpha faecalis. Next base: position 13,233 of record DVHN01000196.1, on the reverse strand, counting down.
GAGCCGAGAGCTAATTACAAAATATCCAGCCATCCATGAATATTCTACGATTTGGATGCAGAATATTACACATACGACAAACAAAGGAACGACAGAATTTGGGCTTGCAAATACAAATAAGTTATTAAAACAGTATCAATGGGCGACAGGATTAAAAACAGGTTCCACGTCCAAAGCCAAATACTGTGTTTCTGCGACAGCGGAAAAAGATGGAGTGAAACTAATTGCGGTAATTATGGCATGTCCGAATTATAAAGATCGTTTTACAGAAGCTGCAACCTTATTAAATTATGGATATGCAACTTGTAAATTGTTTGAAGATCAAACTCCACTGGCACTTAGCCCTGTTCCAGTGCAGGATGGGGTTGCAGAGCAAGTACAGACAGAATATGGAGCTCCATTTTATTATTTAAGTACATCGGGAGAAGATTTTTCTGCGATAGAACGGGAAATTATATGGGAAGAGGGATTAGTTGCTCCAATTGAAAAAGGTCAGCAAGTAGGACGTTTGGAATATCGTTTAAACGGAAATGTACTTGGTTCTACGCCAATTTTAGCCAAAGAATCATTAGAAAAAGCGGGATTTTTGGATTATATGAAACGAATAGGACAACAGTTTCTTTTTCTTTCCTCTTAGAAATTGAAACTGAGGGAAAAAGGATGTGACTTGCATCCTTTTTCTCTTTATGATAAAATAAAAAAATCGTTATAGAAGTTTCAGGAGGAAGTTATGCCAATAATTTGGATTGGATTTATAGTAGTGGGATTAATCGGAATTATTTGCTTGATTCGTTCCCATTTTGAATTACATCGGCTAGTTGTGACGGAGTATGAAATTGCATCACCCAAATTAGAACAGATATGGGATGGTTATCGAATTGCAGTGTTGGGAGATCTCCATAATAACGAGTTTGGAGAAAACAATCAAACATTGCTTGGCGCTGTGAAAGAGGCGAAACCAGATATCATATTAATCGTTGGAGATTTAATGGTAGTAAAAGAGTGGAAGGAGAAAGATTTTTCTATTACGGACACGATATTAAAAGGACTTTCTGAAATTGCGCCTGTTTATTATGCAAATGGAAATCATGAACTTCGAATGGAACAGTCACCAGCACAATATCCTGGATGGAACGAAGAATTTCAGCAGATTTTAAAAAAATATCAAATTCATTATTTGATTGATCAGACAGTATTGTTAAAAAGAGAAGAAACGGCGATTGCTCTTTCTGGTTTGAATATTGGAGAAGAATACTACAAATTCAAAGGAAAAAAAAGACCATTGGCGCCTCATTATATTGAAACTAAAATTGGCATCCCCCAAAAAGATCAATTTCATATTTTAATGGCACATACGCCGCTTTATGTAGAAGAATATGCACAGTGGGGAGCAGATTTAGTGTTGGCGGGACATTTTCATGGAGGAACAATTCGACTTCCTATTTTAGGGGGTGTAATGACTCCGCAAATGCAGTTCTTTTCTGGATTGGATCGAGGACTTGTAAAGAGGGGAGCGACACGAATGATTGTAACAGGAGGGTTAGGAACCCATTCGATTAATATTCGGTTAAATAATCCGCCAGAATTGGTTATGGTTACGCTAAGAAGCGGAAATAGAAAGGATCGATGTCAAAAAGGGAAAAGAGTGAAGAAATGAAACTATCAGTAAAATTAGAAACATTTGAGGGACCATTGGATTTGCTCCTTCATTTAATTGATAAAAATAAAGTAAATATTTACGATATTCCAATTGTGGAGATTACGGAGCAATATATGGAATATGTAAAAGCGATGGATCGTACCGATTTGGATTTGGTCAGCGACTTTCTAGTTATGGCTGCCACGCTATTGGATATTAAGTCAAAAATGCTGCTCCCTGTAGAAAAAAATGAAGAGGGAGAAGAGGTGGATCCAAGACAAGAATTGGTAGAGCGATTGATGGAATACAAAATGTATAAAACAATGGCACAGCAATTAAAGGATATGAACTTTGATGCAGAAAAACAATGGTATAAGCCTCCAACCATTCCAGCAGAAGTAGCAGCATATGAAGAACCAGTTGATTTGGACAAGTTATTGGAAGGAGTGACGTTACAGCGATTACATTCCGTTTTTCAGATGGTTATGAAACGACAAGTGGATAAATTGGATCCGATTCGGAGCAAGTTTGGAACCATTCGTCAAGATCCCATTCGATTGTCAGATAAACTGGGAGCTATTTTTGATTATGCAGAATCCCATCCAAAGTTTTCTTTTCGGAATTTGTTGGAGCGCCAGCATAGCAAGACGGATATTGTAGTAACATTTCTAGCATGTTTGGAGCTGATTAAAGTCGGAAAATTGTTAATTCGTCAAGAGGAGCTGTTTGGAGATATGGAGTTGAAATGGAATCCAAATAGTACTGTTGAGCTTACAAAGGAAGATATGGAACAATATGATTAACATAGAGAGTCTTGAATTATTAAGGAGTGAGGACATGAATTATGATCAATATGAACCAGTGATTGAAGCAATTTTATTTTCACTGGGACGTTCGGTTGCAGTGGAAAAGATTGCTTCTGCAATTGAGTTAGATGTGAAAACAACAAAAAAAGTGATTCAGCAAATGATACAGCGGTATCAGTTGGAAAATAGAGGAATTCAGATTTTAGAGCTAGAGAATAATTATCAGCTCTGTACAAAGAAAGAATATTATTCGTATTTGATTCGTGTTGCATCACAGCCCAAAAAGCATGTACTTACTGACGTATTATTGGAGACGCTGTCCATTATTGCTTATAAACAGCCAGTTACGAAGGCGGAAATTGAACGGATTCGAGGTGTAAAAAGCGATCATGCGATTAATAAGTTAATTGAATATGAATTAATTGAAGAAGTAGGGCGTTTAGATGCTCCAGGAAGACCGATTTTGCTTGCTACAACCGAGGAGTTTTTAAGATGCTTTGGCGTATCTTCGATTGCAGAGCTTCCGATGATGGATGCAGAGCAGATGGAAGAGATGAAGGAAGAAGCAGAAGAAGAAATTGCAGTTACAATGTAAAAAATTAGAAAAGGAGTTATGAGCTTGGATACATATGAAATACTAAAAAAACTCAAAGAGGGGGAATTGTCCATAGAAGAAGCGGATGGAATGCTTCGGAGACAGCCATTTGAGGAAATGGGATATGCAAAGTTGGATAGTCATAGAAAACTACGTTCTGGATTCCCAGAAGTGATTTTTTGCAGCGGAAAAGCAGAACAGCATTTATTGCATATTGTGGAACGATTATACGAAGAAGATGGGGAAGTATTTGGAACAAGGGCTTCGGCTCGCCAGTATGAAATGTTAAAAAGTAAATATCCGCAGATTCAATACGATCCAATCTCCAAAATTATTAAAATTGAAAAAGAGGGAAAAGAACGAAAAGGCAAGATCGCCGTTTGTACGGCTGGTACTGCGGATATTCCAGTGGCAGAAGAAGCAGCACAGACCGCAGAATATTTTGGTACAAATGTAGAGCGAATTTATGACATTGGAGTAGCAGGAATTCATCGGTTATTATCCAGATTAGAAGTGATTCAGTCTGCAAACTGTGTCATTGCAGTGGCAGGAATGGAAGGAGCTTTGCCAAGTGTCATTGGTGGCTTGGTGGACAAGCCTGTCATTGCAGTTCCGACCTCGGTTGGATATGGTGCAAATATGAATGGAATTTCTGCACTTTTAACAATGATTAATTCCTGTGCAAATGGAATTGCCGTTGTAAATATTGATAATGGATATGGAGCAGGTTATATTGCAACACAAATTAATCGAATGGGGGTTCGGATCAATGAATAATACCTTATATTTAGAGTGTAGTGCTGGAATTAGCGGTGATATGTTTGTCGCTGCATTATTAGATTTAGGAGCAGATTCCGATGTTTTGATGAATGTATTAAATCATCTTCCAGTAAAGGGATTTCACATAACAATTCAAAGAGTAAAGAAAGCAGGGTTGGATGCCTGTGATTTTACGGTTCATTTGGAGCAGGAAAATCATGATCATGATATGGAATACCTGCATGGAAAAACACATGAGCATCGCCATCCTAGTCATGAAGAAGCAGAACATGTCCATCCACATAAACATTTGCATGAGCAGGAACATTTAGATGGACACGAACAGTTACAGGAACATGCTCATCCACATGAGCATAGGGGACTTACGGAAATTTTTCAAATCATTGATCAGGCAGATATGACAAGTCATGCCAAGGAGCTGGCATGTAAGATTTTTCAAATTATTGGAGAAGCAGAAGCAAAAGCTCATGGCGTGTCGATGGATCAGGTGCATTTTCATGAAGTTGGAGCAATTGACTCCATTGTAGATATTATTGCAGCAGCAGTTTGTATGGATAATCTAAAAATTGAGGAGGTAATTATTAGCCAATTAAATGAGGGAAGGGGCAGCGTACGGTGTCAGCATGGGATTCTTCCGATTCCTGTACCAGCAGTTGCAAATATTGCAGCGGCTCATCAGCTGCCAATCCATATTATGGATTGTGAAGGGGAATTTATTACGCCAACTGGTGCAGCAATTGCAGCAGCAATTCAAACCTCAAACGTGCTGCCAGAATCAGTTTTCATTCAGAAAATTGGTCTTGGAGCAGGCAAGAGAAATTATGAAAGACCAAGCCTTCTTAGAGCAATGCTGATTCAAACTCCAACAACTAAAAAACAGGATAGAATTTATAAATTAGAGACAAATATTGACGATTGCAGCGGAGAGGCATTTGGATATACTATGGAGCGTCTTTTTGAAGCAGGGGCAAAAGATGTGTTTTACCATTCAATTTATATGAAGAAAAATCGTCCTGCCTATCAATTGAATGTAATTTGTGATGAAAGCAATATAGAAAAACTGGAGCAAATTATATTTGAAGAGACAACGACAATTGGAATTCGAAAAATAGAAATGGAGCGAAGTATTTTAGATCGTATCATTCAAGAAGTGAAGCTAGAGTATGGGATCGTAAAGGCGAAACAATGTGAACTTCCAAATGGAAGACGTTATTATCCAGAATATGAATCGGTTGCCGAGTTAAGCAGAAAATATCAAATTCCATATCAGCAAATGTATCAAAAGGTTTTGATTGATTGCAAAGAAATGTTGGAAAGGAATTCGAACCGATGACGGAGTATGAATTAAAGAAACAGAAACTTTTGTCCTATATGGAACAGTACGCCAAAGAGGATGTTGCAGTTGCATTTTCTGGAGGTGTGGACAGCAGTTTATTGCTAAAGTTAGCTTGTCAAGCTGCAAAAAATACAACCGTGTATGCAGTTACCATTCAATCGGAATTACAGCCGCAAAACGATTTAGAAATTGCGAAAACTGTGGCAATGGAGATGGGAGCAAAGCATGTTGTGCTTACAATCCATGAATTACAGGAGGCTGGAATTCAAACGAACCCAAAGGATCGTTGCTATTTATGTAAAAAATATTTATTTGGACAAATTCGACAATTTGCAGCACAAAAGGGAATTACGCAGATTTTGGAAGGTACGAATGAAGAGGATCTTCATAAATACCGTCCTGGAATTCGAGCAATTCGAGAACTGGGAATTTTCAGCCCTCTGGCAGCAGTTGGTATGACAAAGGAAGAAGTCCGTACGTTGGCAAATGAATATGGAATTTCCGTTGCAAATCGTCCATCAGCCCCGTGTCTGGCAACTCGATTTCCATATGGAACAACGTTGTGCTTAGAAGCATTGGCAAGAGTGGAACGAGCAGAACAATATTTGCATGAATTGGGCTTTTGGAATGTAAGAGTTCGGGTATATGGAGAAATTGTGCGAATAGAAGTTGAAAACGATCAGCTAATGAAAGCAGTTGCAAAAAGAGAGAATATTAACTCCTATTTAAAAACGCTAGGATACCATTATATTACATTGGACCTGGAGGGATTCCGTTCTGGAAGTATGGATGAGCAAATACCTGTTATAGAGAATAAAACGGAGGAATAAGCATAGGAATGAATGAAAAATGGCTGGAATGGGCAAAGGAACTTCAGTTTTTAGCTCAGGCAGGATTGACCTATTCAAAAGATTGTTATGATATTGAACGATTTGAACGAATTCGGGAAATTGCAGCGGAAATGGTCGCCTATAAAACAGAAATTCCACTCAATAAAGTGAAGGATTTATTTTGCAATGAAACAGGATTTCAAACACCGAAAATTGATACAAGAGCTGCAATCTTTAAAGAAAATAAAATTCTTCTGGTAAAAGAAACAAGTGGAACTTGGTCATTGCCAGGCGGCTGGTGTGATGTGATGGAATCCGTAAAGTCAAATACAGAAAAGGAAGTCTGGGAAGAAGCTGGACTAAAAGCAGAGGCGGTGAAACTAATTGCAATTCAAGATAGAAACAAGCATAATGTACCGCCTTATGCGTATGGAATTATGAAAGTGTTTTTCTTATGTATCGTAAGCGGAGGCGAGTTCCAAGAAAATATTGAGACAACGGCAAGTGAATACTTTGCATTGGACGAGCTTCCAGAACTTTCTTTAGAAAAAAATACAAAAGAACAGATACAAATGTGCTTTGAAGCCTATGCCGATCCAAATTGGAAGGTAGTTTTTGATTAGAAGAGCAGACATCACTAATTATATAAAAATGGGATTATACATTAGAATAAAAACAACTAAATTTTTAGTAAATCCAATTGACAACTACAAATAAATTTGCTATTGTATAAATAAAGTAGTTAGTTGTTATCTAGAATTGTATATGTAAAATATGAGGTGATGAAATGAAAATAAAGGCAAGAACAGTTCCATTTGTTATAACGATGTTATCCTTTTTATCAATCGCATTATTTTTTGTATTTTTTGTAAATTATGCACCTGGAAATTATACATGGGATGCAAATATAGATGTTCATCCAACATCTGTATCGGATATAATATTTGCATTCCTCTTAATAATAAATGACATATGCATCTTTGTTTCTTTTTATGTGTTTTTTAAGGTAAGTTATAATTTAATCCGCCGAAAAGAAACAATTTCATTGAAACAGTTTAGAGATATCATTTTAGGATTATATCCTATTATCATTATTTTTTGGATATGTTCTTGGAATCTTTCCAGATTCTTCGAGTATCTCATTGCACCAGTAAAACTACTTTTTAGATTCTAGTTAAGAAGTCTCTTTTATTAGATAAAGAATACTCTAATAAAGGAGACTTTTATTTGCATTCAATTATAGAGAAAATAAATGATTGCATTGAAAAAATAAATATATTATGGTATCATAAATACAATAGCAATTAGAAGATAGAAATGATAGGGGAATCTATGGATTTTAAACAATTACAATCGTATGTAACAGTCATAAAGTACAAGAGTTTTACAATTGCAGCGGAAATGCTTGGAATTTCTCAGCCCACGATCAGTACCCATATCCGAATTTTGGAAGAAGAATTAAACAGTCGACTTCTTATTCGAACAGCCAGAAGCTTTGAAATAACGTCTAGAGGATGGGAGTTGTATGAGTGTGCCCAGAATATTTTGAAACTTAGAGAGGATATGATCAATCGGTGGAATGAGAAAGAATCAAAAGTAATACAGCTCGGTGTGTCTACGATTCCTTCTGCCTATATTTTACCAGAGGTACTTCCAGAATTTGGAAAATTACATAGTGATGTCTATTTTGTTGTAAATCAAAGTGACAGTCAGGGAATCATTGATGCTGTTCACAAAGGAAGTTACGATGTAGGATTAGTTGGGATGAAAACAGAAGATGAACTATTAGAGTTTCAGAGCTTTTATCAGGATCGGATGGTATTAATTACACCGATTAATGAGCATTATCTATCCTTGCAAAATCAAGACTATTTTCCGATGGAATTATTCGTCCAAGAACCATTTATTGTTCGGGAAGAGGGAAGTGGCAGCAGAAAAACAGCCAGTCTGTTTTTGAAAAAAATGGGAATTCAGGAAGAAGATCTTTCCATCGTTGCCAGAATGAACGACCAAGAATCAATCAAAAATTTGGTTGCAGGAGGACTGGGAGTTTCGATTATATCAGAAAAGGCAGTGATGGATTATGTGGCAGAAAAACGTTTGCTCAAGTTTGAACTTATGGGAGAGTGTTTGAGTCGACAATTCTATATTATTTATCAGAAAGATTATATTTTAAAAAACTATGTAAAGGATTTTATTGACTATTTGATAAAATTTTATAAATAAGGAGAAAACAGAAATGATGAAACTACCAGAAAATTTTGAAACTTATGCAGAGGCAAGAAAAGCAGGATTTCTGCGGATGAAAGAAATTAAAGACAATGGAGGACGAATTGTAGGTATTTTCTGTTCCTTTGTTCCACAAGAGCTTTTGATGGCTGCGGGAGCAGCAGCGGCTCCTCTATGTGCGTTTAGTGACGAACCAATTCCTGCAGCAGAAGCACATTTGCCAAGAAATCTCTGCCCTCTGATTAAAGCAAGTTATGGATTTGCTTTGACGGATACTTGTCCTTATTTTTATTTTTCCGATTTTATTGTTGGAGAAACGACTTGTGATGGAAAGCGTAAAATGTTTGAGTTGATGAATGAAATAAAAGAAACGTATGTTATGCAGTTGCCTCATTCCAAATCCGAAGCTGCATTAGAATTATGGAAAGCAGAAATCATTCGTCTTAAGGAAAAATTAGAAGATTTCTATGGAATTACGATTACAGAAGAACAGATAAAAGAAGCAATCCGAATAAAAAACAAAGAACGTAACGCTATGTTAGGATTTTTAGAGCTTGGAAAATTAAATCCAGCTCCGCTGAGTGGTTATGAACTTGGAACAAGGTTGGATGGATTAGGCTTCAATTTTGATATGGAAGAACGATGCCGTATTATTGAAGAGCGTACAAAGGAAGTATATGAAGACTGGAAAAAGAATTATGAGGGAAAAGAGTCCAATCGCCCGAGAATTTTAGTTACGGGATGTCCAAACAGTGGAGTACGTGATAAAATTATTAAAGCAGTGGAAGAAATGGGAGCCGATGTAGTAGCATTTGATTGCTGCAATGGAACACGGGAAAAAGTAGAACTTGTCGATGAGAATATGCCAGTTTATGATGCATTGGCAAAAAAATATATTAATATCAACTGTTCGGTTATGAGTCCAAATCAGAGCCGTATGAATTATATTGAAGAGATGATGGAAGAATATCAGATTGATGGGGTAATTGAGATTATTCTTCAAGCCTGTCATACATACAATATCGAATCTCATTATGTAAAGCAGACGGTTGTGAATAAGGGAAAGGCATATTTGATGATTGAAACCGATTATTCGCAGGCGGATAAAGGACAGATAGGCACTCGTTTGGAAGCATTTTTGGAGACAATGGAAAAATAATGGAAATAGAAAATGGATATTATATTGGAATCGATATTGGGTCGACCGCTTCAAAAACGATAGTTTTGGATGAGAAAACGGTGGTGGATGCGTTTACGCTGCCAACTGGATGGAATGGCAGGGAAACGGCGCAGGGGATTTATGAAACACTTTTAAAAAAAGGATATGCCGCATCAATGCGCTGTGTGGCAACGGGATATGGCAGAATTTGTGTCGATTATGCCGATAAAATCGTAACGGAAATTACATGTCATGGCAGAGGCGGATGGGCGTTATTTCATAAAAACAGTACCATTATTGATGTAGGTGGTCAAGATACAAAAATTATAAAAGTGGAAAACGGACAGGTAATCGATTTTCTTATGAATGATAAATGTGCTGCTGGTACAGGAAAGTTCATTGAAGTTATGGCGACTCGTCTGGGAGCTACATTAGAAGAAATGTATCAAATGGCAGAATCAGGGAATGCTTTGTCCATCAGTGCAATGTGTACCGTCTTTGCAGAGTCAGAAGTAATTAGTCATATTGGTGCAGGAGAAAAACGAGAAGATATTGCAGCAGGTGTCATTGATTCCGTAGCATCAAAAGTCTCCAATTTGGCCATGCGTTTTGGCATAACAGAACATATTGTTTTAACAGGAGGTCTATCAGGAAGTCCTTATTTTGTAAAAATTCTTTCACAGAAACTGGGAAGCTCTGTTATAACCGATTCATTTGCTCGCTATGCAGGTGCGTTAGGCGCAGCATTAATTGCTGCAAGAAAAAATACGATTCATTTGCCAAATAATAGATAAAAGAGGTGAATTAGGCAAAAACTACTGTAAAAAATAGTTAAGCCAGTAAAACAATGAGAGATAAGAAAAAAGCAGTGATATTAACATTTCGAACGACAACACAGGCCATAGCATTTGAAAAACAATGTAACAATCATAGCATACCAGGACGACTCATTCCAATTCCAAAAGAAATAAAAGCAGGATGTGGTCTATCCTGGAGTATGGATATCGAAGAATATTCAACCTACCAGCAAACAATACAAGAACTTCAATTAAAATTTGATCAGGCAGTAATACTATAACAAGTGGATATTGTTTTGCTATGGCTATAAAAACAAAAGCCTTAGATGAACGATTACGTATCATCAAGGCTTTTGTGAATGCCTCCCTTAGATAAAAAACAGGAAGTTATTAGAAATTAATCAAAAAATCCTTAATTTACAACAAAAATAGAAGATGAAAAGAAAGCCTTGCAAAAGTAAAAAAATAAGCTATAATTATTTTAATATAATGAATAAGGGAAGAGTATTTTGAGCTAAAGTCTAAAAATACTAGACCTCATATAAAAAATCAGTGTTCCTATTAATGGACTTGAAAATATCTTTTGAAATTATTTCTATAATGTAAAAATTATGCTACAATTAATCTATAAGAGACTTGATACACTGGAGAAAATAGATGTTTTTATATAACGAAGATATAGAGGAAGAAAAATTAGTTATTTCCATACCATCAAAAGTTCAGTATGATTTTACGTTTTTAAATAATACTACTGAAATGATGAAAAAAGTTGAACAATCACAATACAAGAAAATACTTTTTTCCTGTATGGAAAAAAATATAAACTTTGATAAGATGGGAGCTGCTTATCTTTATAACATGTTAGTATTTTTTGCGAAAACAAGAAGTATTTTCATAGATAAACCACTTTATCAGATATTTCATAATAAAGTATCTCATTCTGGTGGAGAACAATTTGACAAAATTGATATCAAGAAAGTCTCCAGAAGTGATATACAGCAATGTTATAGCATTAAAAATGATAAATACGTTAATCAGATTGTACAGATATTGGTAGATTTTATCTCAGAGAACAACCTTGTTCTTGAAAGAGCAAGAGAATTTCTTATAACAACAGTAGGAGAAATCTTTTCCAATGCATTTGGACATAGTAATGAAGAGAAAGTGTTTTTCATGTATGATATAGGACGTTACAATCATAAATTCTATCTTGTCATAAATATTACAGATTATGGGAAAACTATAATTCATAATGTACAATCATATCATGAAAAAAACTTTAATAATAAATTGAATAGTTGTGAATGCATTCGTTGGGCAATAAAAGAAGGAAACACGACCCGTTTGGGTTCTGGAGGTTATGGATTACCTACATTAATCGATTATGTATGTAATGTTGCAGGGGAGTTACTTATTTTCTCAGGAGATTCTATATATGCATTAAAAGGAACAGTAGAAAATATATTGAATTCAAAGGGAGATTTTTATGGAACCAGTATTTCCATGAAAATACCTTTGTTTGACACATCCAAAGCAATCATGTATGATGAAGAAAGCAAAAGGATTGTCAGCATAGATTTGGATAAAATATAGGAGGAATGGCTAATGAAAGAAATAAAAATAAAGCAGTATATTAATGGTGATACTGCGGTATCTTATGAAGATGGAAAGAAATGTCAAAAAGATATCGTTAAGTACTTAGAGCAATGTGAAAAAGTTAATCTGGATTTTTATGGAATTGATTATGTAATTACTGCATTTTTAAATCCGATAATCGGTGATCTTATATTAAAATATGGAGATGAAGTTATGAAACGCATTGGTATTAAAAATGCAAATGAGTCTATTATTAAAAAAATAAAACTTGTAAAGGATGGAGCATTAGTACGAAGAGAGGATTTAGTTGAATGATATTTTTAGACACTTGTGTGTGGATTGAACTTCTAGGCGTTAGAAGTCCTATCAAAACTCATGAAAAACGGCAAGCAACAGCAGCGTCAGAGCTGCTTGAAACAATACTCACAACAAAAAAGAAAATTATAACATGTAAAGAACAACTCATAGAACTTGTCAGTGCAATTGAAAAAGTTACAATGAGAACAGTTAATCAAGAGAGAAAGAAGAAGAATCTTCCAGGTATTGGAAATTTAAAGGAATTTCGTCAACTTAATGAATTTCAAAATACAAAGAGACTTTGTGAAACAATTGTAAATGACGTCACACATTTTGCAGAGATACATAACATTGGGAACTATGATATGAGTAGTATCATACAGCGTTTAGACTTAGCAGATATTAATGATTGCTTATATTTTGATTACTGTACGAAAGAAAATGTTGATTTTTATACATTTGATTCTGATCTAAAAAATTTAGGAAACAATAGACAATTACATTGTTTCTTGGCTGCCGAAAATAAATGGAGTTGATAAAGGACCATCCGTCCAGTTGGTAAACTTTATCAGAAGATTCTAAATTTATAAGAAAAAATAATAATTTTAGTAAAATGCCTTGACAAATAGAAGATGAAATTATATAATGTAGAAACTACGTTAGCATACCAGTTCAGGGGTTGTACTGGTTTCGACGGGGGTTTTGAAATTAGAGTAGCCATTCGTGGTCTGGATCCACGTTAAAAGTCAGAACTTAAATATAAACGCTAACGATAATTTAGCATACGCTGCCTAATTGCGGCAGCTGTCGACCCTAAGTCACTCGCTGCTTAGGAGTTCGGCATCGACTTTGCGAGGCACTTCGTTTCCAAAGCTTTGAGGGAATGGAAGAATTATGAAGCTACTAAGCAATAAAGCCTGTTGTTCGGCGGTATTGTAAGGGAATGTCAAACGAGCAACTGTAATGGAAGAAGCTTTAATGGACGGGCTTTCGGACAGGGGTTCGATTCCCCTCAGCTCCATTGAAAAAGTCTTGCGGTGGCAAGGCTTTTTTTGCGTTGTATGTTACAGAAAATATTTGAAAGGGATAACGAGAAAAAAGACTTTTTTGATAAAGCTCCCAGCTAGACTTGAACCGGCGACCCCTTCATTACGAGTGAAGTGCTCTAC